>NZ_JBAWHG010000035.1:0-62610 GCF_049593655.1 Chlorobium sp. | reverse complement strand
TCATTGCCCTTGCCATTCTGCCCGTCATGAACCGGGTATGTTGCAGCGAAGGGGTTCTTCGTGAATTTGTCGTTTCAGCGGCAAATGCCTCAGATGCAGTAGTCGGGATGGTTTCCTGGATAAAGGATACCAACGATAATAAAAACAAGCCGTTTGCGCTGATTGATAAAAAGAACGCAAAAATTTTCGTTTTCAATGCAGAAGGCCAGCTGGTAGCATCCGGGCCGGTACTGCTTGGAGTTACAAAGAAGGATCATCTCGATCCAAACACCATGTACGCAAGCAACGACGAACTCGCTGTCGATAACCGGGTTACTCCTGCAGGCAGATTTCAGGTAAAAAACGGCCGGGATCTTCATCGAAAGGAGCTGCTCTGGTTTGATTACAGCAATGCTCTTGCGCTTCATACGGTCATCAAGGTGCCCGGTCAGCAGAGAGCAATGCGATTGCGGTCAGAAACACCGAAAGACAACCGGATCACATGGGGGTGCATCAATGTATCTGTTCCGCTCTATTCGACTGTAATCAGCCCGTTATTCAAACCAGGGGGCGGCATTATCTATGTCATTCCTGAAGAAACGGGAATAGGCGATTTCATCAACAGAGGATTTCGCTGAACGGTAAGGCCTGCGAGCCTCCGCCACCCGGATCGATCCCGTCTCATCCCCCGATTATCCAGCCTCAGGCCGGGTCTGGTCGTCCTTCCTGTTGGCAGGGCTTTTTCCGGATCGGGTTCCTTTCTTATTTTACCGAACAGCAACACGGATGACTGAACGTTTTTCCTTCGGCGGGCGTTTTCTGCACGCAGTCGCTTACGGCGCATTCGGAATCTATCGGGAAGTTTACCAACAGGAGTTCGGTTTCATGATCCTCTCTTTGCAGCAGACGGCAGCAGGCCGCATCGGAATAGCCGAGTGCGAAGGCGCATTGACCAATCTCTATTTTGAGTCGGACCCTTTGCCCGGAGATGCCGAGATCGGCGAAACGGCGTTTCTCCGGGAGGCGTTCAGGCAGTTGCAGGCATATTTTCAGGGAGGTCTCAGGGAGTTCGACCTGCCGCTCGATCCACGGGGCACGCCCTTCATGCGCGAGGTGTGGAGGCATGTCGCCGCAGTGCCGTACGGCAGGACCGCTTCGTACCGCGATGTCGCCGTGGCTGCAGGGAACCCGAAGGCCGTGCGTGCCGTGGGTATGGCGAACCGCCTGAACCCGGTGCCGGTGTTCATCCCTTGTCACCGCATTATCGGCAGCGACGGAAAACTGACCGGCTACCGTGGGGGTCTTCCGCTGAAGGAGCGTCTGCTCGATCTGGAGCGCTGCCGCTGTGCGGGGGGGTGATATCTATGCCATATGCCCGCTTCTCCGGAGCCGAGAAATAACGCTCACGGGCACGAAAATTTCCGCTCCTTCCGATGTCTGCCGGAATAAAAAATATCGGAAAAGTTCATTATATCTTATCCTGTACCGTAATCGGGTTTACTCCCGTTGTTTCGTTCAGGTTAAAAAATTAAGAAAAACCGCTGCGTTTCGCAGGGCAGTTGGCAGGTACGTTTCAGTAGGAAAAACAGGCGCGAAAGGCTTTTTTTGCTTTACAGGGAAAGCTTTCCCTGGAGGGCTTTCGCTATGGTTGGTTTGAAAAGTGCATTTTTTAGGGATAATTGTCCATCGTATTTAATGCATCTTCGTTATATGTTTATGTTTGGATTGTGCAAAATTCAGTTAACGATTGATTAAAGACACGTGAATCCCAGGCATGATATTCCGCTTGCCCGTCTCGAGAACTGCTTTTTTGAAATAGCAGAGTTCAGCGAGTTGGGGTCAGAAATTGTGCGAGAGCACCATCGGCACGATTTTTTTGAAATTCTCTGGTCGACCTCGGCCACGGGGAATTTCCATTATATCGACTTCGAGCCGCATCCCGTAGAGGCCGGACTGATGTACCTCATGGCTCCCGGACAGGTGCATGCCTATTCCGGACAGGCGCCTTCTGGCTGCTATATCGCTTTTTCCGTTGATTTTTTCAGCAGCATCATGGAGCCCGAGTTCTCGATTCTGTTCAATCCCTTCGTCAACTCCGGCATCAGAATTCCCGAAAAAGCGGTGACTCCGCTCCAGCAGCTTGTCGATCTGATGTTTCTTGAAAGCCGGGGAAAGAACGATTTCTGCATTCTTCTGTCCTATCTGAAGACCTTTCTCCTGCACATCGCCCGTCTGCATCGCGAGAAGAATTTTTCCTTCGACAAGAACGGCAAGCGCATGAGCCAGCTCTTCGAGATGATCGAAAAGCATTTCCGCAAGGAGCGGCATGCGGAGTTTTACGCTTCGGCTCTCGGTATCACTCCGAAACGCCTCAACGAGATTCTGCACGAGAAGTTCGATGTGACGCTTACCCGCATTCTGCACTCGCGCCTCATCCTCGAAGCGAAACGCGAAATCGCTTACGGCAGAAAGAGTTTCAAGGAGGTTTCCTTCGAACTCGGGTTCAGCGATCAGTCCTATTTCAGCAGGTTTTTCAAGGCGCAGACAGGATATATGCCGGCGGATTTCCGCAAGCATATCGTATCCCTTTCAAGTACCGGCAATGGATTACTACCTATAAAATAAAAGAGATGATGATGACGATCTACAGACGATTTTTGAGAATGCCGGTTTTTGCGGCTTTTTTTGTGCTTCCGCTGGCATTCGCAGGCTGCGGAGGCCAGCAGGGATCGGGCCCGCAGGCCATGCCTCTGGCCGCGCTGAAGCTGAAGCCGGAAGCGGCAGTCGTGATGCAGGAATTCCCTGCCAGGCTTGAAGGGAAGGTGAACGTTGAAATCCGGCCGCAGGTCGACGGCATTCTGGAGAAGATCTATGTGGACGAAGGCGCGCTGGTCCAGGCCGGTCAGCCGCTTTTCCGCATCGACAGCCGTCTCTACCGGGAACAGTACAACCAGGCGCTTGCCGCCCAGCATGCTGCCGAAGCCGCAGCCTCCATCGCAAGGCTCGATGTCGACAAGCTTGCGCCGCTGGTCAGGAACAAGGTGGTTTCCGATATCCAGCTCAAAAGCGCAAAGGCGTCGCTGCTGGCTGCAAACGCCAATGTCGAGCAGGCGAGAGCTTCGGCGCAGTCAGCCCGCATCAATCTCGGCTATACGGTGATCAGCGCACCGGTCGGCGGCTATATCGGCACCATCCCGTTCCGCACGGGAAGCCTGATCGCGCGAACCGGCTCCACGCCGCTGACCATGCTTTCGGACGTGCGCGAGGTGTACGGCTATTTCAGCATGAGCGAGGCCGATTTCATGCAGTTCCGGCGTCAGTACGAGGGTGCGACGCTCGAGGAGAAAATCCGGAACGTTCCGCCGGTGACGCTGCTGCTTGCCGACGGAAGCACCTATCCGGAAAAAGGTCAGCTTGAAATGGTGGGCGGTCAGTTCGACGAGTCGACGGCGGCAATCGCCGTGAGGGCGGTGTTCCCCAACGAAAACGGACTGCTCCGGACGGGCAATACCGGCCGGGTTCGGCTTGAAAGCCGCTTCGAAGGCGTGCTGCTGGTTCCGCAGGCTGCAACCGTCGAGATGCAGGACAAGGTTTTCGTCTTCAGGCTCGACAAATCGGGAAAGGTCCACCGCACGGCGTTCACGGTTAGCGGCAAAAGCGGCGACAGCTACATTGCCGGCGGGGAGCTGAAGCCCGGCGACGTGATTGTGACCAGCGGTCTCGGCAGGCTCCAGGACGGTATGGCTGTCAAGCCGGTGTTCGACAAGGCGCCTCAGAAATAAACGGAGAGGCTCCCGCTATAATTGTTTTTCGGAAAGATTCACGGATGGCTTAATTCCCAGAGATACTATGTTTGAAAAATTTATAACACGTCCGGTACTTGCCACAGTAGTTTCCATCGTGCTGGTGATTCTCGGCATTGTGGGCATGGGCCGCCTGCCGGTCACGCAGTTTCCCGATATCGCGCCTCCGAGCGTTGTGGTAACGGCAATGTACCCCGGCGCAAGCGCCGAAACCATAGCCCGTTCGGTTGCGCCTTCGCTCGAGGAGGCGATCAACGGCGTCGAGAACATGACCTACATGACCTCGACTTCGGGCAACGACGGCATGCTCACCATTACGGTCTACTTCAAGCTCGGCACCGATGCCGACCAGGCTGCCGTGAACGTGCAGAACCGCGTTTCCCAGGCGCAGAGTCAGCTCCCTTCGGCGGTAATCGAACGCGGCATCACCACGGTGAAGCAGCAGAACAGCATGATCATGGTCATCAGTCTCATCAGCGACAGTCCGAATTACGATGAGACCTTTCTGCAGAACTATGCGAAAATCAACCTTATTCCGGATATCAAGAGGGTGCCGGGCGTCGGTCAGGCAAGCGTATTCGGCAACAAGGACTACTCCATGCGCATCTGGCTGAAACCGCAGCAGCTTGCGGCATACAGCCTGACTCCGGCGGAGGTCGCTGCGGCCATTCAGTCGCAGAACATCGAGGCGGCGCCGGGCAAGTTCGGCGAGGGAAGCCGTGAAGCCATGGAGTTCATCATCAAGTACCGGGGAAAATTCAATACCACGGAGGATTTCGGCAATATCGTCATCCGCTCGGGCCAGGACGGCATGCAGCTCAGGCTCAAAGACGTGGCCCGCATTGAACTGGGCTCTTACGACTATACCGTAAACTCGAAAGTCGACGGACGTCCCTCGGTGACCATGGCCATCTACCAGGCGGCGGGCTCCAACGCAAACGCCATTCAGACCGAGCTGCAGCAGGTTCTCGACAAAGCCTCGGAGTCGCTTCCCGCAGGGATAAGCTATGCGGTGCCCTACAGCACCAAGAAATCGCTCGACGAGTCGATCGAACAGGTCATCCACACCCTGCTCGAAGCGTTCGCGCTCGTGTTTCTCGTGGTGTTTCTCTTTCTGCAGGATTTCCGATCCACGCTGATTCCGGCCATTGCGGTGCCGGTGGCCATTGTCGGCACCTTTTTCTTCATGAACCTGTTCGGCTTCTCCATCAACCTGCTGACGCTCTTTGCGCTGGTGCTGGCCATCGGCATCGTGGTGGACGACGCCATCGTGGTGGTCGAGGCGGTGCATGCCAAGATGGAGCACCGGGGACTTGCAGCTGCGCCCGCCACCGCGTCGGCCATGAGCGAAATAACCGGAGCCATCATCTCCATCACGCTGGTGATGTCATCGGTCTTTCTGCCTGTCGGATTCATGGAGGGGCCAACCGGAGTGTTCTACCGGCAGTTCGCCTTTACTCTTGCGACAGCGATCCTGATTTCTGCGGTGAACGCGCTGACGCTCAGTCCGGCGCTCTGCGCGCTCTTTCTTGCCGCGCCCGCCGATGGGAGCAAGAAGAAGCTCATCATGTTCAAGGGGTTCGGCACTCGGTTTTTCAGCGGTTTCAACGCAGCGTTCTCCACCCTGACGGAGCGCTACATAAACAGCCTGCGTTTTCTGATCGGCCACAAGTGGCTGAGCATCGGCGGTCTGGTAGCGGTGACGCTCCTGACCCTTTTCTTTTTCAAAACCACGCCGACCGGCTTCATTCCGGACGAGGATAACGGTTTTGCCATGATCACCGTTACGCTTCCTCCCGGCGCCTCGCTCGAACGCACCAACAGGGTGCTCAAGGAAGCCGACGCACTGCTGCACAGGG
This sequence comes from Chlorobium sp., assembly GCF_049593655.1. Taxonomy (NCBI): domain Bacteria; kingdom Pseudomonadati; phylum Chlorobiota; class Chlorobiia; order Chlorobiales; family Chlorobiaceae; genus Chlorobium; species Chlorobium sp. Next base: position 56,969 of record NZ_JBAWHG010000035.1, on the reverse strand, counting down.
AGGAGAGCGTCGAGCGGGTGATCGCCGTGTCGGGCGTGAACATCATATCGGGCGCCAACACCCCTTCCGCAGGCATCATGTTCGTTCAGCTCCGCGATATTGCCGAGCGGGGCAAGGTGAAGAATATCCAGTCGATCACCGGCATGATGAACCAGAAGCTCGGCATGCTTACCGACGCGTCGTTCTATGTGCTCACCCTGCCGACCGTGCCGGGTTTCGGCAACGTGAGCGGCGTCGAGTTCGTACTGCAGGACAGAACTGCCGGCAGCCTGCAGAAGTTCAACGATATCTCCAGCAGCTTTATCGGCGCGCTCATGCAGCGCCCCGAATTCGCTTTCGCCTTTACCCCGTTCAATACCGGCTATCCGCAGTACGAACTGGTTGTCGATACCGGTATGGCCGAGCAGCTCGGCGTGAGCACGTCCGATATCATGGCCGTGATGCAGGGGCTCTACGGCAGCATGCAGGCCTCCGATTTCAACCGGTTCGGCCGGTACTACAGGGTGATCATGCAGTCCGAAGCCGCAGATCGGGCCGACCCCTCCTCCCTGAACGGCGTTTCGGTCAAGAACCGGTCGGGATCGATGGTGCCGCTCACCTCGGTGGCCTCCCTGAAAAGGGTGTACGGTCCTGAAACCGTCGATCATTTCAACCTTTTCAACGCTATAGGCATCACGGCAAACGTCAAGCCGGGATTCAGTACCGGCCAGGCGATCACGGCCGTCGAGGAGGTTGCCGAAAAGACGCTTCCTGCCGGTTACAGCTACGACTGGAAAGGCATGAGCCGCGAGGAGACTGAGTCGGGAGGCAAGGCGGCGGCCATTTTCGTGCTCTGTCTCGCCTTTGTCTACTTCCTGCTCGCCGCGCAGTACGAAAGCTATATTCTGCCTTTTGCGGTGATGCTCTCCATTCCGACCGGACTGCTCGGCGTGTTTCTCGGCATCAAGCTGGCGGGAATCGACAACAACATCTACGTCCAGGTGGCGATCGTCATGCTTATCGGACTGCTGGCCAAGAACGCCATTCTGATCGTCGAATACTCCATCCAGCGCCGGAGAGCGGGAAAGGACCTCGTGCTCTCTGCGCTCGAGGGATCGAGGGCAAGGCTTCGTCCCATCCTCATGACCTCGTTCGCCTTCGTGGTGGGACTGCTGCCGCTCCTCTGGGCTTCCGGGCCGTCGGCTCTCGGCAACCACTCGATCGGCTGGGCCGCTGTTGGCGGCATGCTCAGCGGCGTACTGCTCGGCATTTTCATCATCCCGGTGCTGTTCGTGATCTTTCAGGCTCTCCAGGAGAGGATTTCCGGTCCGGCTCACCGGATCGAGGTGGTCCATGCTCCCGTGCTCGACGATGCGGACGATACTCCTGATTTTTAACGGTGTCCAATAACAGAACGATATGCAACCAACGATAAAGAGTGTTTTCAGGACCCTTCGGGCGTCCGGTTTTCCGGTGTTTCTCATTTTGGGGCTGGCCGCCTGCAGCGCCACGGCGCCCTACAGGCGTGCTGAGGTGAACCTGCCCGGATCCTACCGGGGTGCGGGGTCGGCTTCCGGGCAGCAGGCGATAGGGGAAATTCCCTACCGCAGCTTTTTCAGCGATCCGGCGCTCGTTTCCCTTATCGATTCGGCAATGGTCCGGAACTACGATCTGCAGATAGCGCTTAAAAACATCGATTACGCCCAGGAGAGCCTGAAACAGGCGAAACTCGGCTTTCTGCCCTCGCTCTCGCTCAACGCATCGGGAGCGGTCAGCAGGCCTTCCGACAACAGCCTCAACTCCTCAAGCCTGCAGCAGGCACTCGGCCAGAGTTATTCCGAGGACTATTCGCTCTCTCTGGGCACCTCCTGGGAGATCGACATCTGGAGCAGAATCCGCAGCAAAAAGAAGGGCGCGCTGGCCGGTTACCTGAAAACCGTGGAAGCGGCAAAGACCGTGCGCACGAAACTTGCCGCCGACGTGGCGTCCGGTTACTACAATCTCCGGATGCTCGACGCCCAGCTCGATATAGCTAAAAGAAACCTTGCGCTGGCCGACACCACCCTCCATATGATCAGACTGCAGTACGACGCAGGCCAGGTCACCATGCTTGCCGTCGGGCAGCAGGAGGCCGCAAGGCAGGCTGTGCTGCAGACCGTGCCGCAGATCGAGCAGGGGATCGCCGTGCAGGAGCATGCGCTGAGTATTCTTGCGGGCAGTTATCCCGGAGCGGTTGCGCGCGGCAGAAGCCTCGCCGCCATTCCGGTTGCGGACAATCTTCCTGCGGGCATTCCTGCGGCGCTGCTGCAGAACCGTCCCGATGTGCGCGAGGCCGAAATGGCCGTCATGGAGTCGCATGCCGATATGGCCGCGGCAAAAGCGGCCATGTACCCTTCGCTCACCATTACCGCCCAGGGAGGGCTGAACTCTTTCCGCAGCAGCAACTGGTTCACCACACCCGGATCGCTTTTCGGTCTGGTTCAGGGCGCCATTCTCCAGCCGATTTTCCAGCGTGGAGAGCTGAAGGCCGGGTACGAGAAGTCCCGCATCCGTCGGGATCAGGCCGAAATCGCATTCAAGCAGTCGCTCCTGAATGCCGTCGGAGAGGTTTCGGACGCGCTGGTCCGCCTCGACAAGCTCCGCGAGCAGGAGCGGGCCGCAGCGGCTCGGGTCAGAACGCTCGAGGGGGCGGTGCGCAATTCGAACATGCTCTTCAAAAGCGGCATGGCGAACTATCTTGAAGTCATTTCCGTTCAGGGCGGTTATCTCGAGGCTGAACTTGCCCTTGCCGATATACGCCGCCAGCATCTGACGGCCATGGCGGAACTCTACCGTTCCCTTGGCGGAGGCTGGCGCTGAGTGAGCCTTGTGCAGCGGCTATGAAGCGGATCGATATGCTGGTCGTAGGCGGCGGGGCTGCCGGAATGCTTGCTGCTGTCGCGGCGCGTGAAGCTGCGCGCAAACGGCAGATTCCGGATAAGGATTTTTCCATTGTCATTCTGGAGCGTAACGCTCTGCCGGGCGCCAAAATCAGGATATCCGGAGGCGGGAGATGCAATGTCACGCACGCTGCGGAACCGGACGAACTGCTTGCCAGAGGGTTTCTGAACAGGAGCGAACAGCGTTTCCTCCGCCATGCGCTCCATACGTTCAGGAGCGACGACCTGCTTGCGCTTCTCGATCGGCAGGGTGTCAGGTGCGAAGCGAGGCCGGACGGGAAGGTTTTTCCGGTTGCCGGGTTTTCCGCTTCCGATGTCGTGCATGCGCTTGAGCGCATGACGGAGGAGCGCGCCGTTACGATGGAAACCTCCTGCACGGTCGCCGCCATCGAGCGGTTGGAGGATGCTTTTGCCGTTACGGCAGGAGAGCGAACCTTCACGGCGGATGTACTCATTCTCGCGACAGGGGGTGTCTCATACCCCTCGACCGGCAGCAGGGGAGACGGTCTTCTTTTTGCGCGCCGGCTCGGTCACACTATCGTAAAACCCTCACCCGCACTTGCTCCGGTACTGACCATGGAGAAACCCTCCCCGATGCTTGCCGGCGTGTCGCTCCGTTCTGTGGCCCTGATCGCTTCCGCCGGCGGAAAACAGGTCGGCCGAAGGGGGGACGTGCTTTTCACGCACCGGGGCTTTTCGGGGCCTGCCGTGCTTTCGCTTTCAAGGGCGGTTGCGGAACTGTTCAGAACGGAGGGCAGCTGCCGGCTTTTTGCGGATATGTTTCCCGATCTCACTCCGGATGCGCTTCAGGAAACGCTGCTTCTGGAGACGAAGCGCAACGGTGCAAAGCTGGTACGGAAATTCCTGCAGCACAGCCAGGGGGCCCCGCCTTCCGCCCTTATAGCGGTCATCATGCACCAGGCGGGGGTTCCTGCCGATGTGCAGTTGAGCGGGCTTGCCCGCGCCAGCAGACTCTCGCTGCTGCAGACACTGAAGCGGTTTCCCCTTGGCAGCGTCAAAGCCGTACCGCTCGAAGAGGGGGAGGTATCGGCCGGCGGGGTATCACTGACGGAGGTGAATCCCAAAACCATGCAATCCCGCCTCGTGCCTGCTCTTTTTTTTGCCGGCGAACTTCTCGATTATGCCGGAGAGATTGGCGGCTTCAACCTCCAGGCTGCATTCTCGGTCGGTTACCTGGCAGGGAGAAGCGCTGCCGGACTCAGGAGCAGGTAGTCATTGGCCGGCAGCCCTGAGTAGGGATTGCCGGGCGAGTGCATGCGCCGAACGTTTTCTTCCCGATCCGGATTCCTTCCTTCCCTGCATTCAGCTCATCCTTCCTTTCCGATGCTTCATTGCATGCCGCACGATCTTCCTCCAATCCGGAGGGCCGTCGTGATGCATTTGATTTTCATGGGCCGTAACCGGCCCGTGACGCGTAGTTGCGGGATAGGGTCAATTTTTTTATCTGTTTGTTTTATAATGAGATACGGAAAATTTTCCGGAATGTCACAGGGGATTGCAAGTCCGGTGAGCCGCAAGCAGGAGCGTTCGGGGAAGGAACATGAGAAACGAAGCTTGATTTCCATCATTATTTTTATAAATTATGAGCATATGCTTATAAATGATGCATTGGTGCGCTGCTGATGCCGTTTCTCGATCGGTTTTATGGACTTGCTGAAGAAGCATGAATGCGATTCCGTTCAGTTGTGGCTTCCTGCGCTGTCCAACAACAAATTCAACATAAAGGGAAGATGAAAATGTGGAAATATCTCTCATGGCTGCAGAAAAATCTGGTCTGGAGCATTCCTCTGTCCATGTTGGCCGGCCTGGTGTTCGGAAACGTGTCCGATCCGGCATTTCTTCGATCGGCCATTCTGCCGCTTACGTTTCTGATGGTCTATCCCATGATGGTTACGATGAACGTACGTGACCTGTTACATCCCGGGGGTAACAAGCTTCAGGGCGTCACGCTTGCCATCAACTTTCTGCTGATGCCCGCTTTCGGTTACGGCATCGGCCTGCTGTTGTTTCCACATCAGCCCATGATCCGGCTGGCGTTGCTGCTGACCTCGCTGCTGCCTACCTCGGGAATGACGATTTCCTGGACCGGTTTCGCGAAAGGCAATGTGCCTGCAGCGGTGAAAATGACGGTTATCGGTTTGATCGCAGGCTCTTTTCTTGCACCGGTCTATCTCAAGATTCTTTTGGGTGCGGTAGTCGAAATTCCGCTGATGCAGGTATTCCTTCAGATAGCCCTGATCGTGTTTCTTCCGCTGGTGCTCGGCGCTCTCACACGCAGCTGGCTGATCAGCCGTTTTGGCGAGCAGGAGTACAATCAGCAGATAAAGCCGAAGTTTCCGCCTCTGTCGACCCTGGGTGTACTGGGCATCGTGTTCGTATCCATGGCGTTGAAAGCCAAAAGCATCATCGCGCATCCTGACATGCTACCCAATCTTCTTCTGCCGCTGGTGCTGATATACGCGATCAATTTCTTCGTAAGTACCATCATCGGCAAGATGCTGTTCACCAGAAACGATGCCATTGCCCTGGTTTACGGAACGGTCATGCGGAATCTTTCGATTGCGCTTGCGATCGCATTGGGCGTGTTCGGCGAAAAAGGTACTGATGCCGCGCTGCTGATCGCTTTGGCCTACATCGTGCAGGTGCAGGCGGGGGCATGGTATATCAAGTTCACGGATCGTCTGTTCGGTGATTCGGGTTCTGGTTCGGTGTCTGTTGCCTGATGCGCTCAAGCAGGCATGAATTTCAATCTGCGCGGTAGATTCCGGCAGTTCGGATCACCCGCTGCCGTTTCCCCTGAAAGCCTGCAGGATATTTTCCTGCAGGCTTTTTGATTTCGCCTGACCGGATTCCGGCTCTCCGGGCTCGATCCGAGCGCCATTTCCCCATTTATTTTTTTGTTTTTGTTTAAATATGGGCATATGCTTATGATTGATTGTGGCGGGAAGGCGTGCGGCTTTTTTGCTGCCGAACTCGAAACGGTCAGAAAAAAACGATTTAATCAGTAGCACCATGAGCAGTGATATGATCATCACCTTCGAAGGAGGAAAAAAAGTGAATGCCGAATTCAAAGGGTTCACCATACAGACCGATCAGTCGGAATACGCGGGCGGAGAGGGTTCGGCGCCTGAACCGTTCACGCTTTTTCTCGCGTCCATAGGGACCTGTGCGGGTATCTACGTTTTCTCCTTTTGTCAGAGCCGCGGTATTCCTACCGAGGGAATCCGGCTCGTGCAGTCACACTTTCCTAAAGAGGGCGGACGGGGTATCGGCAGGATCGTGCTGACGATCGAGGTTCCTCCGGATTTTCCGGAAAAATACCGGGACGCAGTGGTGAATGCAGCAAACCTCTGTGCCGTGAAAAAGCATATACAGGACCCTCCGGTTTTCGAGGTTGTGACGGCCAGTGCCGGCAAGTGATTTCGTGACGGCTCATGAACAGGTCGTCAGTCATGGCAGTACAGAGCATAAACCATTGCCGTCCGCACTTCGGTGGTGACTGAAAACGTGGAGAACCGCCAGGAAGATCAAGGGTTATCAGGAAAAAACGCGTATGAAGCAGAACAGGGTTGGCCGGCCGATGAGCTGCCGGTGTATCGAGGACCTGCCGAAATTCACCTGCTTCAAGCCGGAAGGCATCTCTCCGTCGAGGCTTGAGAGCGTCGTGCTCACCGTCGATGAGGTCGAGGCGCTCCGGCTTGCCGACAAGCTGGGTCTTTACCAGGCCGAGGCCGCAGCGAAAATGAAGGTGTCGCGGCAGACTTTCGGCCGCATAATCGAGTCGGCTCATAAAAAGGTAGCCGTAGCGATCGTTGACGGCAAATCGATCTGCGTCGAGGGCGGAAACATCGAACAGGTCTGCGGAGAGGCCGAAACAGCAGGAGAGAACATCTGCGTCTGCCTGTATTGCGGTTTTGAAAAGCCCCATATCGAAGGTATTCCCTGTCGCATGGATCTGTGTCCGGATTGCGGCAAGCCGCTCATTCGCAAGGGGAGGTGCAGCAGTGTCGTCTGAACCCCTGCCGGTTTTTTCCCTTCTCAGGTTGCCTGCGCTCCATTTCGGAGCCGGCAGCTTTTCCTCTCTTCCAAAACTTGTATCGGGATTCGGCAGGAACCCCATGATCGTGACCGGCAGTCGTTCGCTCGAAGCTTCGGGTCGTCTCGCCCGGCTGTTTGCGGAGCTGCAGCGTGAATGCTCGGGTTTCCTGCATACGACCGTTCCGGCAGAGCCCACTCCGGAACTGATAGACGCTGCAGTCGAGTCGGGCCGGAAGGGCGGAACCGATACGGTGATCGCGATTGGCGGCGGCAGTGTTATCGATGCCGGCAAGGCGGTTTCGGCCATGCTGCTTCAGCGCCATCCGGTCGAGCGTTTTATCGAGGGTCGCCCCGGTTTCCTCGAACACGACGGAAGGAAGGTTCCGTTTCTTGCCGTACCGACAACCTCCGGCACCGGTAGCGAAGCTACCTGCAACGCGGTGATCAGCCGGATAGGGGCCGACGGGTTCAAGCGCTCCCTGCGCCATCCGGCTTTCGTGCCGGAGGTCGCGGTGCTCGATCCCGAACTGCTCTGTTCGGCTCCGCGTCATCTGACCGCCTCGTCCGGAATGGACGCCTTTACGCAGCTTATGGAAGCATGGGTATCCCCGTTCGCTTCACCGTATACCGATCTGCTCGCTTTTCACGGTCTGGAATACTTCAGCCGGTCGTTTCTGAAGGCCTGTTCGGACGGGGCTGCAGACCTGGCGGTACGCGGCGATATAGCCTATGCGGCGTTTCTTTCGGGCGCAGTGCTCGGCAATGCCGGACTCGGCATCGTTCACGGCTTCGCTTCGTCGGTGGGCGGGGCGTTCGACATTCCTCACGGAGTGCTCTGCGCAATGCTGCTTTCGGAAGCCACGCGGGAAAATATTCTGCGGCTGCAGCTTTCCGGATCCGGCAGTCATGCCCTGCGGAAATACGCCGCGGTCGGCCGGCTGCTCACGGGAAGGGCCGAAGCGGGCACCGAAGAGGGCTGCATGCTGCTGGTGCAGGAGCTTGAGAACTGGCAAAGTCTGCTCGATATTCCGCGGCTCGGCGCTTATGGTATCGGTGCGGGTGATGCGGGTCGCCTTGCCGGAGTGACGCGCAGCAAGAGCAATCCGGTCGACCTCGGGCCCGAGAGTCTTGAGAAAATCCTGCTCGCCTGCATATAGTTGCTTCTGGGGTTTTTAACTTCCTGCGCTGCCACCGATTCATTCCTTTTTGCGAAAGGGCATTTGATGTATATTGAGAGCGGCGTTATCAAACAGATGCCCGGTACGGAGCCGTTTTTCCGGCTGCGCATCGGGATGATCGAAGACAAAGCCTTCCCCCAACACGACAAAGGCTTTTATGAAATCAAGGATTCGGGTAATTCTGATTGCCGCCGCATCGGTGGCGATTGTTGTTGCAACTGCTGTTTTTTTTCAGCGGACGCAAAGTTCCGCAAGCTCCCTGAAAGCGGGGGAGCGTCTTTTTTACGAGCGGAACTATTCCAGGGCTCTTGCCGCCCTTTCGACTGCACATGCGAGAAATCCTGAAGAAGAGCGGGCGGCCTGGTATCTGTATCTGACCTATCTGCGCCTCGATCGACAGAAAGAGGCTGATGCGCTGCTTGCGGATTTGAACCCGAACGGCATTCGAGACAGCGGCATTCTGGCCGAACTCGGCAATTACCATTATGAAAAGAAAGCATATGCCCAGGCCGCCCGCTGCTATGCCGGAAGCCTTTCTCTGGCCGAGAATCCCGCTGTCCGCCGCAGGTATGCGGAGACGCTTGTCTGGCAGAAGAGCTACAGCAGGGCGCTTGCCGAACTCGATCGTCTCCTGCGGAGCAACCCCTCCGACTGGCGGCTCCAGGAGCTCAGAGCCGACGTGCTTTCGTGGGACGGCCAGTATGTGAAGGCGCTCGGCAGGTACCGGGAACTCTGCCTTGCCGGCTATCACAGAGAGGCGATCCTCAAAAAAATGGCGCCGCTTCTCGGATACGCCGCAGCAGATTCAGCAGGAAAGGGTTTCGGCAGGGAGCTGCTCTCGGAAAAGAGCGGCGTCACTGACCCGGCGGAGCGCCCATCTGCCGGGAGCCCGGTGCATCATGCAGAAGGCTCTGAGGTCATCCCTTCCCGAATGTCATCCGTCCCGGATGCGGATCGCGGCAGGGGGCTTGCCGGTAAGGCATCCGTTTCCGGCATGTACCTGCATACTGAAGAGAGCGCAGTGAGGCTGCTCAAACGGCATCCTGACGACGAAGGGCTTTTGCGGAGGGCGATTTCGGCTCACGAGGCCGCAGGCCATCCGGAACAGGCCCTCGCACTGTATGAACGCCTTTTGACAAAGAGGCCGCACGATCCGGCATTGGCGACGGCGGCGGCAAGGACTTTTGCATGGGCGGGAAGGCTTGATCGCGCCCGGCAGCTTTACGGCGCAGTCATACGAGGCGGAAAGGCGACCGACGCGGCAAGGGCTGAATATGCAGAGGTGCTTTACCGGGACAGGGCTTACGGAGATGCTGCGGATCAGTACCGGGAGCTGTGGAAAAAAGGGGCGCTCAAAAGCAAGCAGGCGCTCGACTACTCCCGCGCGCTTATCTCCCTCAGGGAGTATGCGGCGGCATCGGGCGTTCTCGAAGAGCTTCAGCGGCGTGAGCCGGAAAATTCGGGCGTCATCGAGGCCAGGGCCGATCTGGCATTCGCGCTCCGGGAATACGACCGGGCGGAGCGGCTTTACGGCACTCTGATTCAGGCAAGGCCGCAGGACCCCGTGCTTTACGGCAGGCTTGCCGATATCGCCATGGCAAGGCACGATTATCCGAAAGCGCTCGGCATCAGCCGGGACATGCTCCGGAAGTTTCCTTCCAGCGAGAATGCCCTGCTGAACATCGCCCGCATATCGAGCTGGCAGAGGGACTACAGCACCTCTCTGGAGTATTACGACAGGCTTCTCGGGTCGGTTCATGCCAGCTCCCGCCATTACCGGGAAAAAGCGAGGGTGCTCGGATGGATGAGGGCATACGGGAGATCACTTCGCCTCTACCGGGAGGCGGTTTCCCGGTATCCGGAGGATTCCGCTCTCAGGGCCGAGTCGGAGGCCAAGAAGCACTACTACAGGAACGCCTACCGCAGCTCCGTCAGGGCATACAGGAGCTGGCTGCTTGCCGAACCGCACCATCCCGAGGCGCTTTTCGACCTCGGGCAGCTCTACATGCAGCAGCAGCGATGGAGGGAAGCCGCGCAAACCTATGACGCGCTGCTTGCCGATATGCCCGATCACCGGCAGGCGGCAACCGTAAGAAAAAAAATCGATGTTCTTTCTTCCCTCAGGAGGCTTGAAAGCGGTGCCGAATATTTCAGCGCAAAGAGCGCCAGTCGTCTTACCGACGTGAACTGGACCGGCCTGCGCACGGCTCTGTACATGCCCATCAGGGACCGGGTTTCGGTATTTGTGAAGTTCGACCGGAAGGACTACCGTTTCGAATCAGGACGGCATACCCCGTTCAGCAACGCCCTTACGGCAGGGGTGGAATACCGCAACCGGCCGGATATCATGCTGCGGGCCGCATACGGATTCAAGCAGAACTCCGGAGATCTCAGGGACAGTCATACCGGCAGCATCGAAGCCGAAAGCATGCCGCTCGACAACCTTCATGTCGATCTTGCGTTCCGGCGCGAGGAGGTGATCGAGAATTATGAAACATTCAGCAGCCATCTTCAGAAAAGCCGGTGGCAGGGCAGGGTGCTCTACGACGGCTTCCGGCGCTGGAATGCCGGCGCTGATTATGCTCTCGACCGTTATTCCGACGGCAACAGCAGGACAAACATCGGAGCCGATGTCACCGCGCATCTTTTCTATGAACCTACACGCCTGAGCGTGAGCTACCGCTGGCAGAACTACGGTTTCAGCGACAGGAGCGGGGTGTACTTCTCGCCTGAATCGTTCACCACCCATACGTTTGGTCTGGAGTGGCAGCATTTCCTGAATGACGAAGAGCTCTACCGCGGCACAAACGACACCTACTACAGTGCGGCGTACCGGGTGAGTCTCGAACCGGGCAGCAGCCTCTCCCACCATGTCGAGGCCGGCGTATACCGCGACTGGAACAGCCGTTTATCCACCTCCCTGCAGTACCAGCATACATGGAACAGCAAAGAGGCGGTCTACGAGGACGACAGGCTCTCAGCCCAGGCTCAGTGGCATTTTTAGGTAACGCTTCTTAACGCTACGTTTGCGATGCAGCAGAAAAAAAATTTCAGGATTCTCGCGGCCCAGGTGGTTGTGCTGCTTGTTGCCGTCACCATCTACGTGCTCGCGCGAGCCTGGTTTCTCTACCATGCCCGTTTCGATACCTTCGAACGGGTTTTCAGCATCGTGTTTCTGCTTTCGGAACTCTTCATCATGTTTCATGCCTTCGGTTTTTTTTCGAACCTCGTCAGCGAAAGCCGCAAGCATGAACCTTCTCCGCAGGCGGAGCCCGGTCAGGACGCTTCGGTTGCCATCCTCATCCCGGCAAGGCACGAACCGAAACAGGTTGTCGAAAACACCCTGCTTACCTGTATGGGTCTGGCATACCCCAACAAGCGGGTTTATCTGCTGGATGACTCGTCCATCGAAAGTTACAAGCAGGAAGCAAGGGAGCTTGCCGAACGATACGACATTACGCTTTTCACCCGGGCCGACAACAGGGGTGCGAAAGCCGGATTGATCAACGACGTGCTGAAAACCCTTACGGAAAAGTATATCGCCGTATTCGACGCCGACCAGAATCCCATGCCGGGATTCCTGAGAAAAGTGCTGCCTTTCCTGGAAGCCGACGATCGTCTCTCCTTCGTCCAGACGCCGCAGTTCTACTCCAATACCGACGCCAGCCGGGTTGCGCTGATCTCGAACGTTCAGCAGGCGGTGTTTTTCGAGTACGTCTGCGAGGGAAAATCGTCGAAAGAGTCGATGTTCTGCTGCGGCACCAACGTGGTGATACGGCGCAGCGCGCTTGAAGATGTGGGGGGATTCGACGAACAGACCGTTACCGAGGATGTCGCCACAACGCTGAAACTGCACCGGAAAGGGTGGAAGTCCCTTTACTACAACAAGGCTTACACCTTCGGCATGGCGCCTGAGGATCTCGGCTCGTACTTCAAGCAGCAGAACCGTTGGGCGATGGGCAACGTCCAGCTTTTCAGGAAGCTTGTCGTCCTGTTTTTCACCGACATCAGGGTGCTCAAACCCGTGCAGTGGTTCGAATACGCCATAACCTCGACCTACTATTTTATCGGATGGGCCTACCTGTTTCTCCTGGCCGGTCCGATTCTCTACACCTTTTTCAATGTTCCCTCCTATTTCATGGATCCGTCGGTCTACGTACTGACCTTTGTGCCGTATTTCATGCTTTCGCTTCTGGTTTACTATTCGAGCATGGAAAAGAGAAACTATTCCACGATCAACGTTTTCAGGGCACAGATGCTGAGTCTCATGACCATACCGGTTTACATCAGGGCTTCGGTGTCCGGCCTGCTGAATGTCGGAAAAGGATTTCAGGTGACGCCAAAGGACGGAGCGAAAACCGTTCCGCTCCGGGTGCTCTGGCCCCAGCTTCTTTTGTGGGGCGTGCATGTTTCCGCCCTGACGTGGGGGATCCTCAGGCTTTATTACGAGCAGAACGTTTCCCTTCTCATGAACGTTTTCTGGATTGGTTTCCATTGTTTCATGTTCAGCGGAATCTTTTACTTCAACCGTGAATGAAGGTGTTTATTCTTTTGCTGTTTTTCATGGCGTTTCAGCTTTCGATGGTCAACTGTTGTGCGGCTCCTCCGAGCCCTTCGGAGATTGTACGGGGTTCCTGGGAGCATTACCGCCAGGCCTTTATCAGGGAGGGACGGGTGGTGCGCCCAGGGAACGGCAACGATACCGTTTCAGAGGGTGAGGCTTATGCCATGCTTCGGTCCGTGCTCATGGACGACAGGAAGACCTTTGACGAATGCCTTGCATGGACCGAATCCCATCTTTCCCGCAAAACAACCCATGGAGACAGGTTGCTTGCCTGGCATTATGAAAACGGCCAGGTTACCGATTCCACCGCCGCTTCGGACGCAGACATCGACTACGCCTTCAGTCTTGTTCTTGCATCGCGGACCTGGAAGGATGGAAGCTATCTCGATCTTGCCCGGGAGGTGCTCCAGAGCATCCTCATGCACGAAACCGCAGAACGTGAAGGCCGGCTCTATCTGCTGCCCTGGCCTGGAGCTGCCGGCGCACTTCCGGATACGCTGCCCCAGAACCCGTCCTACTATGCTCCGTCGCACTTCAGGACTTTTTACGAAGTCAGCGGCGACAAACGCTGGCTTGAGCTTGCCGACACCGGCTATTACCTGATCGGACGTCTTCAGGAATCCTTCAACGGAGCCAAAGGGTGCGGACTCGTGCCGGACTGGTGCGCCGTCGATCTGCAGGGGAACATAGCACCGCTTCCCGGAAAATCGTCGATCTACGGCTGGGAGTCGGTCAGGGTTCCACTCAGGGTTGCCGCAGACTACCAGATCAGCGGCGACAGCCGCGCCCTGGGCGTTCTTCGGCGTTTCGGTGCGTTTTTCGACCGTGAGTTCAGCCGGAACGGCAGGATTTTTTCCGAATATGCCTGTGACGGCAGAGCCGTTGGGACCTTTGAAAACGCACTGTTCTACAGTGCAGCCTATGCCGCTCTCCGTTCGTCCGGTTTTCAATCGGCTTCCGCCGTGCTCGGGCGTCTCCGGGGATATGTCCGTCAGGATGGCGCGCAATGCTGGTATCAGGATCGCGACGACTATTATGTCAACAGTCTGGCATGGCTTGTAGAGTATCACCACATGAAGAAGCCCTGAAGCATATGTCCGGGGTCTGAAAACGGGGGGACCCGTGAAAGGAGGATGTCTTTACCTCTCCGGAATCAGGTGTCAGGGTGCTTGTTGTGTTTTTATTGTTTGGCATGGAAGTTGCTGATTCTATCTGTAAAGGCGAAAGCAAACCCCAACCCCAAACGGATAGAAGCCATGTCACAGCAATACAAAAACATACTGGACTCCCTCAATGCCATGGGCCTTTATGCCAAGCATGTCAAGAGCACCCTTGAATTTTCCGGACTTGAGGAGGACTCCCGCAGGCAGATAGCGGTCATTCTCGAATCGATGTACGAAGAGTCGTGCCGTCAGGAGAGAGCTTTCAAACAGGCTCTCGCGCACTGAAAGCAACAGAAAACCCCTCGCTCCCGAGGGGTTTTCTGTTGCTTTCAGCTTTTTTTTCAATCAGATAGTAATGCCCGATTGCTGATACAGCCGTATCAGATCGAGTCAGTTGTCTTATATAAGACCAGTTTTATCCGCTTCCTTTCGTTCCGGTTTCAGCCATTTTCATGATTGCATGGGTAATGATTTGTCTGGCACGGGATTTGACGATGATTATATAAAAGCAGAAACAACCCCAAGAAAACGGAGCCGGAAATGTTAAGCAAGGAAATGTATCAGGATTACTTCGAACAGATTCTCGATGTACGGGCAAGACTTATTGCGCAGGCATCTGAAATCGTCAGCGAGGCGGATGACGAGGCGGTGCAGGAAGTTGTCAGGAATATCGCGGCATTCGGAGAGCGCCAGCTTTCGATGGCAGAGGAGCTGAGCCGTCTTCTGTATGCGGCCTGAGAGGGAGATGGACGGCGGCAGGAGCCTGAAACAGTTTAGCTGTTCAGGCGACCTGCCGTTGATTTTCTGTGGCTGAATTCCGTTCCCGATCCGGATGAGCTGAGGTATTTGCTCAGATGCTCCGTTTACTTTTCCGCTTCGAAACGGGACCTGACTTTGGCGACCAGCTGCTTTTCGGTCATACGGTCGCAGGCTTCAACTGCCGTGACTTTCCCGCCAGGCCGATGGACTTTTGCGATCTCTGCGGCAAGTTCCTTTTTCGCCTCGCCGGGGCCGAAAATCCAAATGGTATCGGCACCCCCGAGCAGGGCGATGACCTTTTTGTAGAACGCATGGTACTGGTGCATTCTGCTCTCTTCCGAACTCTTTTCCATTCCAACAGCCTGGGCGACCGACGTGCCTCCCGATTTCCAGCCTCCGGACGGCTTGAAATGGCTTTCAGCCCCGGACTGCAGATGCTGTACGGAGGTGTTTTCGCCTTCAACGGAAACCAGAATGGCTTCCCTGTGGTCGATCCATATACCGGTATGTTTTTTCATGGCTTCGTTCCTTCGGTTGCTGCAGTTGCTAAAGGATACCTCCACACTTCAATATACGGTGCTTTTGTGCCTATTGTCTTGTAGACCACCACTCTTCTCCGTAGTTGTAGAAAAGTTCCTCGCCTTTACGTATGTCGCGCAGGGCATAAATGACGAGTTCCGGCCC
Organism: Chlorobium sp.; assembly: GCF_049593655.1. Taxonomy (NCBI): domain Bacteria; kingdom Pseudomonadati; phylum Chlorobiota; class Chlorobiia; order Chlorobiales; family Chlorobiaceae; genus Chlorobium; species Chlorobium sp. The sequence continues at coordinate 41,644 of NZ_JBAWHG010000035.1, read as the reverse complement.
GAGAGAGGTTTCCTCGAGGTAGTAGGCCACATTCGGAGTGGAGGAGTGGTTGAACAGCATGCCGTTACCCATGGCGACAAGGCGTTTCTTCTCATCGCTTCCGTAAAAGACGTAGTTGAGCAGCTCCCCCCCGACATCCCTGTCGGTCACCTCCAGCGCCGGACAGCGTTCGACGGTAGCCCCCTCCCTGATGTTTTTCAGCGCAAAAGCCCCTCGTCCGGCAACCGTTGACTGAGCAATGCCGATCGGCCTGCCACCGGCGCTTCCGGTACGGGCTTTCAGGAGAAAGCCGATCGCGATGCCGGCAAGAAGCCCTGTGCCGAGCAGGGCGGAAAAAAGGAGGTACTGATTTTCCATCATAGGTTTTCTGGTGTGCCGAAGTACGCAATGTTACGAAAAAATGGCGATTTCCGGAGGTGATGCGCGCTCTTCATTATTTACGGGAGTTTTTGACCGGTCACACGGCTCCGATCTGAAGGACCTCATTGCCCGTCAATTTTCAGAGGCGGCCCTGGCATTAAAGGCATCGGAATCATCTGCTTTCTTTTCTGGTTGTACATTTCTGACCGAAACCATTATGCTGAGTGTCGATGAAGCCTTTTACCGTTTTACGTTATCTCTGGGCGTTGCCCAATACGGCTCTCGGATTGCTGCTGCTGCCGCCTGCGCTTGTTTCTGGAGGCAGGATAAAACGGATCGGGGGTGTGCTGGAAATCAGCGGCAGGGCGCCGGCATGGGTGCTCGAACGCATTCCCTTCGCCGGACCGGCTGCCGCTCTGACGCTGGGCCATGTGGTGCTCGGCTGCAGCGAGGATGTTCTTGAACGGTGGCGGAGTCATGAGCTGATCCATGTGCGGCAGTACGAGCGGTGGGGTCCTTTTTTTATTCCCGCCTATATGTTCAGTTCTCTTTCCGCCCGTCTGAAAGGGAAGGACGGCTATCTTGCCAACCGTTTCGAAGCTGAAGCTTTTCTGCGTCAACGGGACGTCACCTGAGGATGGCAGCACGCACTGCAACGCCTCAGGCTGTCCTGAAGGATAAGAAAAGGCAAGCCGCAGGGATCATCACCTGAACCAGATCGATTCGGGGTATCGCTCGTGCAGGTTTCTGTCGAGACCGAGCCAGTGGCCGGAGGGCAGAATCATCATCAGTACCGAAAAAATCATGAAGGGTGGCAGGGTGAGGTTGTAGAATCCTCCTGCCGCGAAATTCAGCACCATGAACAGGGCGAAGGCCGCATTTGCCCGCACGGTAAGTCCCAGGGCAAGGCATACCCCGATGATCAGTTCCCCAATGGTGACGATCCATGCTATCGGCAAGGCCAGCGGAATGGCGAAGTGTTCGAGATAGATGGTCTGAAAGTCGTTCAGTGGCGGAGGAGCGTAGAGACGCTCTGTGAAAAAACCGAACATCTTGTCGGTCCACAGCCACCCCCGGGTAAGTTTGTGCCAGAAACCGTAGAGAAAGAAGATCGCGAAAATATAGCGTCCGACAAGGAACATCACGATGCCTGCGGCTTGCAGCGGATGTGCCTTCATGTCTTCCCGCGTCAGGGTAAAGGTACTCATACTACCGTTTTTAAAGCGTTTATCAAAACAGTCCAATATACGAATTTCCTGGAAGTCAAGCTATTGGGGAGTCAGGAGACGGTGGGTAGTAGGCAGTGAGCGGTAGGCGGTAGGCGGGAGGCAGTAGGCGGTGGGCAGTAGGCGGTGGGCGGTGGCGGTTGGGAGTTGTCGGAAATCCAGAATCCAGTCTGCCGGCCCACTGCTTACCGCCTACGTTTTTCACTCACATCAGATTCTGCGGATCGACGTCGATGGTTACCGAGAGCTTTGCGGTGCGGTAGAGCGCGTGGAGCGCGTCGATCTGGTGATGGATGAACGCGGGGGAGAGTTTTCCGGCAAGAATTTTTGCAAGCAGCTGATAGCGGTACCGCCCGTTCAGCCTGGCGATACCTGCCGGGGCGGGGCCGAGCAGTACGGCCTTGTCCGGCGGCAGGTGGGCCTCAAGCTGTTTTTTGAAGGAGAGGGCCGCCTCTTCGGCATGATGTTCTTCGGTGGAAGAGAATTCGAATTTAACCAGTCTTGCGGCGGGCGGATAGCGGAGCATGGTTCTCAGGGTCATTTCCCGTTCGAAGAACTTTTCGTAGTTCCCTTCCAGCAGAGCCCGGAAAACCTCGCTCTCGCTTTTGTAGACCTGAAGATAGACTTCGCCTGGAATTGCGGCTCTTCCTGCCCGGCCTGAAACCTGGGTCAGGAGGGAGTACATGCGTTCGGCGGCTCTGAAATCGGGGAGGTTCAGCCCGATATCGGCCATCAGGACTCCCACGAGGGTTACGTCGGGGAAATCGAGCCCTTTTGCAACCATCTGCGTGCCGAGCAGGATGCGGGATTTTTTTTCGTGAAACGCTTTCAGGATGCGGCCGTGCGATCCTTTCGCCGAAGTGGTGTCGATGTCCATTCGGAGAATGTTTTCTTCGGGAAAGAGGGTTTTCAGCTCCTCCTCGATCCGTTCCGTGCCGCTGCTTTTGTAGAAAAGGCTGCCGGAGCCGCACTTGCCGCATTTTTCCGTGAAAAGCTCGGTATGGCCGCAGTAGTGGCACCGCAGCTGCATTCCGGTGGAGTGGTAAACCAGGGGGATGTTGCAGTGAGGGCATTCGGGCGTATGTCCGCAGTCGAGGCAGAAGACGCTTCCTGCAAAACCGCGCCGGTTCTGCAGCAGGATAACCTGTTCGTTTTTTTCGATCCGCTTCCTGATTTCGCGGAAGAGCCGGTCGGATATCGAGGCCGAAGCCTTTGGCGCTTCACGCATCGAGATCAGGGTGACGAGCGGCATGGAGGCTCCGTCGATCCTTTCCGGGAGGCGGATCATGCGGTATTTGCCGTTTTTGGCGTTGTGGTACGATTCGAATGAGGGCGTCGCCGAGCCCAGCACGCAAACGGCGCCTTCGAGCATGGCCCTCATGACGGCGGTATCCCTGGCATGGTAGCGCGGGTTCCGGTCCTGCTTGTACGCTCCGTCGTGCTCTTCGTCGACGATGATCGCTCCCACGTTGTCGAGCGGGGCGAAAATGGTCGAGCGCGCGCCGAGCGCGATTTTTGTCCGGCCACTTCTGAGACTGTGCCAGGCGTCGTACTTCTCCTGATCGCTCATGGCACTGTGCAGAATGGTTATGTCGTCATGGAAGTGATGGCGGAAGCGACCTGCGGTCTGGGGAGTGAGGGATATTTCCGGAACAAGAACAATGGCGGTTTTGCCGCCGGCAATCACTTTTTTCAGCAGTTCGATGTAGATCAGTGTTTTGCCGCTTCCGGTCACTCCGTAGAGCAGGAACGCCCCGAAGCTCTCCTGCTCTACGGCCTGGCCGAGAATATCGAGAGCCCCGCTCTGGGCGTCGGTAAGGCGTTGCGGCTTTTTGGGGGTTTCCGAGTAGGTGTTCCGGAAATTGCTTCTTATATCGACCGCCGTTTTTTCGGCAATTCCTTTTTTGACCAGTTCGTTGAGGAGCGCCGGAGAAAACCCGAGGGTTTCGGCGAAACCGTCCTGATCTCCGAGTGCCGCCAGAGCCCTGAACGCTTCGAGCTGCCTTGGCGCGCTGACCAGAAGCTCTTCCGGGTTGCCTGGCGGCGCAGCGGCGGCTCTGTATGCGGTTTTCTGTTTCGGCCGGGTTGTGGCGAATTTTTTTTTCAGGATGATATAGCCGCCTTTTTCCAGTTCGGAGAGCGTTCCGAAAAGCTGCTTTCTGCCCAGCCTTTTCTGAAGCTGGCGCACGGTGAGTCTCTTTTCTTCGGAGAGCAGCTGCAGGATCGCGCGGCGTAGCGGTGTGCTGACGGTTTTCTGTTCGGAGGGCTTCAGCTCGAAGCTGTTGAGTTCGACCACGTCGTGAACGGTGGTCCGGATTGCTGCAGGAAGGGAGGCGATGACCGTATCGAGGGGCATGGTGAGATAGTAATCGGCCATCCAGCGCGCGAGCCTGAGCTGCTGGCGGCGCAGCACCGGTTCTCCTCCGTAGAGAAGGTCAGCTATGAACGGCCCGGCGTCGCCGTCGCTTTTTTCCGGGGAAAGCTCCAGAACGTACCCGGGGTAAAGCGTTTCCCTTCCGTTCCGTAAATTCACCAGCACCATGCTTCCGGCCTGTATCTCCTTTTCAAGCCCGTCCGGAACCGGAAGCGTTACGGATTCGCCCCTGAAAAGCCTGTCGATAACGAGGAGTGCCTGCATAGCGCGTAAAGAAAAAAGTCAGTGGCTGCCACTGACTTTTTATGTTCGAATTTGACTTGCGGTCAGATCAGCAGGATGAAAGCGCTTCCAGAATCCGGTCCCTGATCTCTTCAACGCTGCCGGTTCCTTTCACTTTCCGGTACTTCGGCGCATTCTCTTCTCCGTCCGCCGCCCAGCCGCTGTAATACTCGATAAGCGGTGCGGTCTGGCTGTGGTAAATTTCCAGGCGTTTTTTTACGGTTTCTTCCCGGTCGTCCTCTCTCTGTACAAGCGGTTCTCCGGTTTCATCGTCGAGGCCAGCCTCTTTCGGAGGGTTGAACTGGATATGGTAGGATCGGCCTGAAGCAGGATGGATCCGCCTTCCGCTCATGCGGGTAATGATTTCAGAGTCGTCCACATCGATTTCAACGACCTGATTGATCCTTATGCCGTCTTTCTTCAGGGATTCCGCCTGCGCAAGCGTACGGGGAAATCCGTCAAAAAGGCATCCGTTCAGGCAGTCGGACTGCTCCAGACGTTCCTTGACGAGCGCAAGGATGATGTCGTCCGAAACGAGCTGTCCTGCATCCATTACCTTCTTGGCTTGAAGACCTACCGGCGTTTCAGCTTTAACAGCAGCCCTGAGCATGTCTCCAGTAGAAATCTGGGGGATGTTCAAAGCTTTTGAAATGAAGTTCGCCTGCGTTCCTTTTCCGGCTCCGGGAGCCCCCAGTAAAATAATTCTCATCAAAAGCTGCTTAGGTGGTTTTTTTGGTGATAATCGTGAATTTCGGCTTGGACGGCTTTGCCTCGGATGCCTCAGTTTCCGTTTCCGCAGCTGCAGGGGTCGTTCCGTTCTGCTCGGCAGGCTTTTCCGATGACGGTTGGACGGCATCGCTTTTTGAGCCCATTGTCAACGGTATGGACTGAACAGGACTTTTTTTCCTGAATTCGATTGATTTCGCCTTGGGCGAACCGTCGGGTTTTTTCTGGTTCTGCAGCCTGGCCTCGTCGAAAATCTGCTGGAAGGCCGCCGTCGCGCCCCTGGGATCTACAGAACGGTAGAGGTAGTCCTCCTCATTGATGATTTTTTTTCTGAATTCGAAATCCAGCGCTCCAAGCAGCATCCTGATGACTCTGCGGCTTTCGCCGAGATCGCCTTTCGATTCGATATTAGTCAGCGCCTTGGCGTTGACGGTGGTGATCAGGCGGCCGTTTACATCCTTTTCCTCATGGAGTCCGAAGGTGACATCGATTTTCATGCCGAGCAGCGCAAAGGAAAATACCTCGGCCCGAATGACCCGCATGCCTCCGACCGCCGTTTTTTCATGCTTGAAATTCCATCCTACCCACCGGTCGATCTTGTCGACGATGAACTCCGAAACCTCCTGGGCGGGAAGTTCATACCTGCGAACCTTCAGTTCGTTGAAAACAGGCGTTTCCGAAGTGTGCGTGGCATTGCCGGTCAAGCCGTGATAGGCTTTGGCGAACTCCGTTTTGAAAGGAATGAAATCTGTCAAATCCATGGTTGTTGAGCCGGTTAGATAATTAATACGGTTCTTCCGGGATATGCGGCCCTCTTTCTGCGGCAAGTTGACCGCATGCGGCATCGATGGTCGCTCCCTGACTTTTTCTGACAGTTACCTGAAGCCCTGAATCAAGAAGAGAGCGCATGAAGAGCTCTCTGGTTCCGGCATAAACAGGCTTGAACTTAATATTAACGATTGCATTATAATCAATCAAATTAATTTTGCAGAAAAGGCTTTTTGCGAATTTCGCGAGAGCCCTGGCGTCCTCCGGGCTGTCGTTGATCCCGTCGAGCAGCATATAGACAAGGGTGACCTGCTGCCCGGTTTTTCTGCTGTATTCCGAGAGTGCCCGCTTCAATTCGTCGAGCGGGTAGTCGCGTGCGACAGGTATCAGTGACTCCCGTTTTTCCTGGATTGCGGCATGCAGCGAGACGGCCAGTTTGGTTTTTACCGACGCTTCCCCGAGAAGGCGGATTTCCGGCGTCAGGCCAACGGTGGAGATCGTTATTTTGCGCTGCGGCAGACTGAAGCGGTAGTGCTGGTCGGTCAGGGTCTGAACGGCGTCAAGGACATTGGTCATATTGAGCAGCGGTTCGCCCATGCCCATGAAGACCACATTGGTTATTTTTTTCGTCTCCCCGTACCGTTCAGCAAGAAAATCGTTGAGCAGGAACACCTGATCGGTTATCTCTCCGGGGGAGAGGTTCCTCCTGAAACCCATCCTGCCTGTTGCGCAGAAGGTGCAGTTGAGCGGACAGCCGGCCTGTGAGGAAATGCAGGCGGTTATTCTGTTGGCTGAGGGTATGAGCACCGATTCCACGGACTGGCCGTCCGGCATGCTTACCAGAAATTTCGTCGTCGGCATCTCCGGACCGGCGACGGATTCCTCCCGGTGTTCGTCCAGGGTCGCCTCCCTGACGGCATAGAGGGAAGATAGCCGCCGGCGCAGCGCAAGACTCAGGATCGTTATGTCGTCCATGTTTGCGGAGCGGTGACTGAACAGCCACTGGTGGATCTGCGAGGCGCGGTATGCCGGTTCGCCGAGAGATGAAACCACCTCTCTCAGTCCGGTTCTGGTCAGGTCCTTGATGTTTGGAAGTATCGGCTGCATGGGTTGCATTAAAACAGGGAAAAAGGGTGCTCGAAGTACTTGTTTGCCGGTAACGGCCGGCACTGATTTGCTTGTAATCGGTAAAAAAGGTTTTTTTTTGTCTGAAATAGGCTTAAAGGGATTTTGGAAAAAAAGAGTAAATCATTATAGTGATTTTAGTGAGCTTCTGATGGCATTTTTCGTGTTGTCGTCGGGCAGGAGACCAGTTCATCATCGTAAGTAAATTATTTTAAAACTCCCCCATTCGAGTATCATGAGTGCAAAAAACGGGAATGATGTCAACTATGACCATCAATTGCTCGACAAGGTAATACATGCCCGCATACGTTTTGCCGCTCTTGCATATCTTCATGCGGCGCATCAGGCCTCGTTCGTCGAGATCCGTGATCAGATAAGGGCGACCGACGGTAATCTCAGTGTCCATATGAGGAAGCTGGAGTCGGCAGGCTATATAAGCTGCGACAAGGAGTTTCAGGCACGCAAGCCTCAGACAATCTACAGCATAACATCGGTTGGCAGGGAGGCTTTTTCGAACTACAAAAATCTCCTCGGTTCTTTTTTCGGAGAAGAGACCGTTTTTCAGCCCGCCTGAAGTCATCCGTTCAAAAGCCGCTCTTTATTTTTTCCTTACAGGGAAAAGTAATAGATTAAGTTCTTTTGTTAAAGTTATAGGAAACGGATGATACTACCGGGTTACGGGCGCAAGCTTGATTTGAAGGAATGGTCTCCTGTTATAGAGGTTTTGCTTGAAGGTCGTCATTTTGTGCTGACGACTCATGAAAATTCCGACGGTGACGGTCTTGGCAGTGAAGTCGCCCTTGCGCTGGTACTCAGGGCGCTCGGTCGTGAAGTATCGATTGTCAATCCCACGGAGGTTCCCCCCAATTACATTTTTCTGAAAGAGGCCGGAGATATCGTGCTTTTCAACGACCGCGACGAGGAGGCCATTCAGAGCCTTTCGCTTTGCGATGTCGTTGTCGTGCTCGATGCCAACCTCGGAGACCGCATGGGTTCACTGAGGCCGCATGTCCAGTTTGCGCGGGAGCTGGGGGCGCTTAAGGTAGTCTGTATCGACCATCATCTCGATCCCGAGGATTTTGCCGATGTTATGGTCTGCGAGCAGTATGCGTCTTCCACCGGCGAACTGGTATACGATCTCATCAGGGCTATCGAGGAAAAGACGGGCAGGTCGCTCATTTCGCCGCAGGTCGCCGAGGCGCTCTATACCGCGGTCATGACCGATACCGGTTCATTCAGGTTTCCCAAGAGTACGCCCTATGTTTATCGGCTTGCCGGCGATCTTGTCGACAAGGGCGCCGATCCGTCGGTGATCTACGACAGGGTGTACAACTCGCTGACACCGCAGGCGCTGAAACTGCTGGGCGCATCCCTGAGCGCCATCACGATACACGACGACGGAAAGATCGCTTCGCTTTTCATTTCGCAGGAGATGATGAAGGCGACAGGCAGCAAACTGTTTGATACCGATCTGATCATTAAATATCTTCTGAGTGTGCCCTCGGTGCTCATTGCCGTGCTCATGGTGGAGATGCATGACGGAAGGATCAAGGCCAGTTTCCGTTCGAGGGGCAGCATTTTTGTAAACCAGCTGGCCAAGCGTTACGGCGGCGGAGGCCATATGAACGCAGCAGGGTGCCTCCTGCAGTATTCGGCTGAACGGGCACGCAAGGCCATACCCGATGATGTCAGGGCTTTTCTGAAAAAACAGGATATCTGATTACACTGAAAGACAAACGAACACTCCTTTTATGAACATATCCGCAACAGCCACTCCTGTCCGGAAAATCGGCACCGCTCTTCTTGTCGTTCCCTTTACCGGCGCTTCGCTTAAAAAAAACGGTTCGGCGCTGCTCTCCGACATGGGATTCGATGACGGGGTCATGGAGGATTTCAAGGCTGAAAACGGCCAGATGGCGTTTCTGTACGGAAGTACCGGAAAGACCGCCGCCCGGCGTGTCGTTCTGCTCGGATTAGGTGAGGGCAGGAAACTCGATGATTACCGGAAAGCGGGGGCCCTGCTTGCAGCAAAAGCCGTCGAAATGAAGGTCGGATCGCTGGCGGTCGATATGACTGCCGTCAAGACCTTTGCGGCATCGGCCAAAACCTCGGCGCAGACTGTGGTTTCGGCGTTCATCGAGGGGTGCATTTTCGGTTCCTACCGTTTCGACCGCCTGAAAAGCGACAAGCTTAAAAAGAAGAAGGACAGGGACGATAAAAAGAGGGATATTGCCGAACTGGTTCTGAGATCCGATACGGCGCAGCTTGCCGCTCTTGAAGAGGGTTTCGCTGCAGGCCTGATTACCGGTTCCTGCCAGAATATGGCCAGAGATCTGGTGAATCTTCCCGGAAACATGCTCCAGGCCGAGGATATCTCCCGTGCTGCCCTGGATTCCGGTGCAAGGGGAGGCTACGAGGTCAGGGTATTCGGAAAGGAGGAGATCGAAGCTCTCGGCATGGGCGGTCTGCTTGCGGTGAACAAGGGCAGTCAGCACCCCCCGACTTTTACCGTACTGGAATACAACCCGGCAGGAAAAGCCTCCAGAACTGTCGCGCTTGTCGGCAAGGGCGTTACCTTCGACTCCGGAGGAATTTCCCTGAAACCCTCCGAAGGCATGGGTGAAATGAAATCCGATATGGCCGGCGCAGCTTCGGTTATCGGCGCCATTGAAGCTGCAGCCCTCCTCAGGCTGCCTGTTCGGGTTATCGGTCTTGTTCCCGCTACCGACAACATGCCGAGCGGCTCCGCCCTGAAACCCGGCGACGTCATCACGACCTATTCCGGCATTACCGTCGAGGTCGGCAATACCGATGCCGAAGGCCGGCTTATTCTTGCCGATGCCCTCACCTATGCGAAAAAACAGTACAACCCCGACATCATCATCGATCTTGCCACGCTTACGGGAGCCTGCATCGTAGCTCTCGGCTATTCCGTCGCCGGTCTTTTCAGCAACAGCGACAGGCTTGCCGAGGATATCTGCGAAGCCGGGCAGCGTACGGGGGAGAAAGTATGGCGCATGCCGCTCTGGGAAGAGTATGACGAAATGATCAAGTCCGATGTCGCCGATGTCAGCAATCTCGGAGCCAGAGGCGCCGGTTCGGTAACCGCCGCCAAATTTCTCGAGAAGTTTACCGACGGCCACAGGAAATGGGCGCATATCGATATTGCAGGACCGTCATTCGCTTCCGGCAAGGGTGGCGCGAAAGTCTCCGGTGGAACGGGTTTCGGCGTCAGACTGATCGTCGATCTCCTGAAAGCCTGGTCGTAAAGGGAACTGCCTGGAGAATGATCTGTTCATAAAACGTTAACGCTCATGACGCTGCCGCAACGGAATCCGGTTGTTATTGTCCCTGGCGTGCTTTTCTGGGACGGCCTCTACGAGGTGATGCGCGATGCGCTGTCCGAATACATGCCGAAAGAGAAAATCGCCATAGCGCCGGTGAGTTTTCTTGACTGGGTCGGTTTTCCACCCTCGCCCGAACGTTCCACCAACAGGGTGATGGCGGCAATCGACCGCTCGGTACGCGTTTTGCAGAAGCGGTTTCCGGGAGAACCGGTAACGATTGTCGCGCACAGCGGCGGAGGCACCGTCGCCATGATCTATCTTCTGGAAAAACCCTTTCAGGGAGAGGTCTATCATCCTGGCGAGTCTGTCGGAAAGCTCGTGACGCTCGGTACTCCCTTTCATACGCATGAGCATTATGCGAAAATCAAGACGGATTTTATTTTCAGGCATCTCGACAGGGACTTTTTTTCCCGAAAAGAGGTCGTATCCATCGTGAGCGACCAGTATCCGGGTAATCTGCACGGCAGTGTTCTTGAAAAGATGTGTTTCATGTTCTATAAAAGTGTTGCCGAAGACGGTCAGGTTTCCGGAGACGGCATCGTTCCCGCAGGGAGCTGTTTTCTTGAAGGTGCGCACAATGTGACCATTCCGCATGTCGAGCATCTTCCTACACCGCATACCAGATGGTATGGCACAAAAGAAGGGATTGAACAATGGATTCAATGGCTGTAAGGCATAAAGGGGGCAGGCCTGCCGCAGTGCTGGCGTTTATGGCACTGTTGCTGTTTCTTTCGGGATGCGACCGTTCGGCAAAGCCGGAAGAGGACCCGCAGCAGCAGCATATGGAATCCATGATGGCCATTCTGACGCAGGTGCAGAAAAATCTGGTGCGCATTCAGCAGAAGGAGGCTGTCGTCGAACGGCTTTCTTCTGATATCGAAAAGCAGGACAGCAGGGATGCCGAGCAGATTGGAAAGGATATCTATGCAAGCATCCGTTTTATCGATTCGACTCTCTCGGCCAGCAAGGCTCTTATTGCGACGCTTGAAGAGGAGAACCGGAAATCCCAGTACCGGGTAGCGTCGCTCGACAAGCTGACCTCCGAGATGAAAACCGCCATCAACGACAGGGATACCGAGGTAAGGAGGCTGAAAGGACAGGTGCAGCGGCTCAGCAGCGAGGTGACCTCCCTGATGAAAACGGTCGATGTGCTTGACGATTTCATTCAGGAGCAGGGTGATCAGCTCTATACGGCGTACTATATTTCCGGTACTTTCGACGAGCTTGTTTCCAAGGGTGTTCTTGTGAAAATCAATCCGCTCGAGAAGTTTTTCGGCAATCAGTACCGTATCTCTCCGGACTTCAATGTGGCGATGTTCAAAAAACTCGATATTACCGAAACCAGAGACATCTTTTTCAGCAAGCCGCTCAAGAACCTGAAAATTATCACCCCGCACACAACAGGCTCCTATGAGCTTGCCGGCGGCGGTACGTCATCTCTCCTGCTGATCCGCGATGAGAACGAGTTCTGGAAAAAGTCACGCTGTCTCGTTGTCGTTTTCGAATGACCGGGAGCTCCGCCTCCGTTTTCCGGGGCTTTCAACTTACATGAATTAAATAAAATAGCTGATGAAAATCACGATATTCGGTTCCGGTTACGTAGGTCTTGTCACCGGAGCATGTTTTGCCGAGGTCGGTAACGAAGTGCTGTGCGTCGATATTGACCAGGCAAAAATCGACCGGCTGAAAAACGGTGAAATTCCCATTTACGAACCCGGACTCGATACCATCGTTCATGAAAACAGCAGGAATGGCCGGCTTAAATTCACATCCGATATTCTTCAAGGCGTGGAGTTCGGTCTCTACCAGTTCATTGCCGTCGGAACTCCTCCCGATGAGGATGGATCGGCCGACCTCCGCCATGTCCTGAGCGTGGCGGAAAGCATCGGTACTCACATGCAGGAGTACCGCATCATCATCAACAAGTCCACGGTTCCGGTCGGTACCGCCGATCTGGTGCGCGAAAAAGTGCTTTCCGTCCTGAACGAACGCAATGCCGGCATAGATTTCGATGTGGTTTCCAATCCGGAGTTCCTCAAGGAGGGCGATGCCGTCAACGATTTCATGAAACCCGAAAGGATCGTCGTGGGTGTCGACAACCCCCGGACAAGAGAGCTTCTGCGTTTCCTCTATTCGCCATTCAACCGGAGCCATGAGCGCTTTATCGCCATGGACATCCGCTCGGCCGAGCTGACCAAGTATGCCGCCAATTCGATGCTCGCCACCAAAATCAGCTTCATGAACGAGATCGCCAACATCGCCGAGCGCGTCGGCGCCGATGTGGAGGAGGTCAGAAGAGGCATCGGTTCTGATTCCCGGATCGGGTTTTCGTTTATCTACCCCGGCGTGGGCTATGGAGGCTCCTGTTTTCCGAAAGATGTGCAGGCGCTGGAGCGTACCGCACGCAAGCACGGATACGATGCAAGGATTCTTCAGGCCGTCGAGGCGGTCAACCACGATCAGAAAAGCAGTCTCGTACGCAAGATCAGGGAGCATTTCAAGGGAAACATTTCCGGACGCACCATCGCGATATGGGGTCTTGCCTTCAAGCCCAACACCGACGACATGCGCGAGGCGCCCAGCAGGCGCGTGATGGAGGAACTCTGGGAATTGGGCGCGACCGTAAGGGTTTACGATCCGGTGGCCATTGAAGAAGCGAAAAGAATTTTCGGCCAGCGAGAAGACCTTTTCTATGCCTCGAGCCCCGATGATGCTGTCGCCGGCGCCGATGCTCTTGCCATCCTGACCGAATGGCTGATGTTCCGCAGTCCTGATTTCGACATGATCAAGCGGGAACTCGGGGAACCGGTGATTTTCGACGGCAGAAACATCTACAACCCCGATTTTATGGAGCAGTCCGGTTTCACCTACTACTCCATCGGCCGGCGTCCGAGGGGCGTGAACTGAGAGCGGTTAACTCCAGAACCGGTAAGCGTGATGCAGTGGGCCGCTTCCTTTCCCAAGACGGTAGGCGGCTCCTGCCCTGATTGCCTCGAACGTGTAGGTTTTTGCCTTTTCTACGGCCGATTCCAGCGACATGCCGCAGGCGAGAAAGGCCGCGATAGCCGAAGAGAGCGTGCAGCCGGTGCCGTGGGTGTTGCGGGTAACGATTTTTTCCGTGCTGAACCAGCTGATCCGGTTGTTGCAGAGCAGGCAGTCGCTGCAGCGGTCGCCTTCCTGATGTCCTCCCTTTACAAGCACCGCTCCGGCCCCCATCTCCTGCAGCATTCGCGCGGTCCGCTCTATCTCCTCCCTGGATGCCGGCAGCCGCTTTTCTCCCAGAAGCAGAGCGCTTTCGGGAATGTTCGGCGTAATCAGCCGGGCAAGAGGGAAGAGCTCTTCTATCATGACCGGCAGGGCATCGCGTTCAAGCAGATCCCTGCCTCCTGACGATTGCAGAACGGTGTCGAGTACGACAGGAACGTCGATTTTCCTCAGCATTCCGGCTACCGTCCTGACGATGGCTGCGCTTCCGAGCATGCCGATTTTCACGGCATCGAGCGGTATGTCGCCGAGAATTGCCCCCAGCTGGGCTTTTACGCTCGATACCGGCAGTTCGAAGCTGTCGGCAACGCCAAGGGTGTTCTGTGCGGTGACGGCCGTTATGACGGAAACTCCGTAGCAATCCAGAGCGGCGAAGGTTTTCAGGTCCGCCTGTATTCCGGCTCCGCCGCTGCCGTCGGAACCCGCTATGGTGAGAACGGTTCTGTAGCGCACTTCGGTTTATTGTTGGTGTTGAAGAATGCTCACCAGTTCCCGAGCTGCACGTTCAGGTTCAGGAGCCCTGCTTATTGCCGCGATAACGGCAATTCCCGATGCTCCCGAAGCGATCGTACGTGCGGCGTTCAGCCTGTTTATGCCCCCTATGGCGACAATCGGAATGCCTGCCGCTGCCCTTACGGCGGCTATGGCTTCGGGGCCGAGCGGGCGGGAGTGCTTTTCTTTCGAAGAGGTTTCGAAGATATGGCCTAACCCCACATAATCGGCTCCATCCATCTCCGCACGCAGCGCCTCCTCCAGTGTGGATGCCGAAATGCCCATGATTTTTTTCGGGCCAAGGAGTTTCCGCGCCTCTCTGGCAGGGAGATCCTCCTGACCAAGATGCACGCCGTCAGCGTCCGCTGCCAGCGCTATATCCACCCTGTCGTTGACGATGAAAACGGCGTTGTGCATCCTGCAGAGATCCTGCATTTCCTTCGCCCACAGGTAAAGCTGCTCCCCGGAAGCGGATTTATGGCGAAGCTGGATCATCGATGCCCCGCCCTCAAGAACTTTCCTGACAGAATCGACCGGAGAGGGGGATTCATCGGTAACATAACAGAGAAAAGGAGCCGAAGGGATCATGATGCAAGCAGTTTTTCAAAGGTTTCCAGTAATTCCGGCAACGTTACGGTATCGGTAAAAAGGGAGAGCGCGGCAACTCCGTATGCGCCTTCCGCAAGGCATAGCGGTGCATTTTCCGGTGTAATGCCCCCTATGGCAAACACAGGGACCGATACGGTGCGGCAGATTGCTCCCAGAGCGTCCGAGCCCTGCGGAGCGCCGTACTGCCGCTTGGAAGGGGTGTCGAAAACAGGTCCGAAAATCAGGTAGTCCACGCCGGATTCTGCGGCTTTCACGGCGGATTCCAGCGAGTGAACGCTTTTTCCCGTGAGCATGCGGCCTATAAAGGACCTGACCTTTCCGGCTGGACATGACGATTCCCTGAGGTGGACGCCGTCAAGGGCTGCCGCCATGGCTATATCGGCCCGTTCATTCAGGAGAATCAGCGCATTTCGGGATGCCGCCTCCTCTTTTACGGCAAGGCTCAGCCTGAAAAGCACTGCTGCATCGAGATGCTTTTCCCTTATCTGCAGGAGGCACGGCAGGGAAGGGCGGAGCAGCCGGAGCTGCCGCCTTATCTGCATGCCCGACCCGTCCGGATCCGTACCGCTGCTGACGATGCACAGACGCGGCAGCATTGCCGGAGTGTTTATGCTCATACTACGCTCGTTCAGAGTGTTTTTTTTATGGCACTCTTCGCTGACAGGCTCTCTTTCGGCAGCCCGTCTTGCTAAAAAGAGGGATTTGATGTAACATACCGTAAACTGCCGGAGGCTCAGACGCCCCTGCAGTACCGATCGGCTCTCTTCACTGTGCAATATAACGATCCCTGAGCATGTCGCATATCGAAGATAACATTCAGCGTGCCGGCTTCCGGTTACCTCCTTCGGCGGCTCCTGCCGGATTCTATCTGCCGGCGCTCCGGCAGGGCGATCTGGTCTACACTTCAGGTCAGCTTCCTCTGCAGGACGGCAGGCTCCAGGAGCCTGGAGGCAAGGGAAAAGTCAATGAACTCAACCAGCAGGATGCGGCTGCAGCAGCCGGAACAGCTCTTCTCAACGCCCTGGCCGCCATAAAGACCATCACCGGATCGCTCGATGCCGTTGAGCGGATCGTCAAGCTTACGGTCTATGTTGCCAGCGAATCGTATTTTTCCAGTCAGCACCTTGTCGCCAACGGGGCATCTTCTCTTCTCGTCGAATTTTTCGGAGAGAAGGGGAGGCACGTGAGAAGTGCTGTAGGTGTAGCCGAATTACCCTTCGATGCAAGCGTTGAGCTTGAGCTTATCGTTGCTTGTAACCACTCGTACAGGTCTGAATAAATCTGCCCGGAAAATATTTTCCGATCCCCCATATATCGCATCAAAACACTTCATACTTTCCGGAAATTCTGTCCATTATCGATTTCCGAAAGAGAGATGAATTTGTGAAATACCCTGATCCTTCTTGACGATAACTATGTTATTTATAATAAGATAGTTATCTGTTTGTGTTTGTTTTTATTTTGTATTCCGGTAAATATATTGATTGATAAATGGTATGGTAATGGTAAGTATAATTTTTTATTACTATCACTTGTTATCCTGTTTGTTTTTTTATTGTGATTTTTTTTGATCTTATTGTTTTTGTGGTTAATTTGCTAAAAACTTTTTTATGTAAAAAGTATTATTTTATTTAAAAAAAAGAAAATAGAGTATTTGTGCTAATGTAATATTTATGTTTTTATGTCTTTTTTTAAGGAGCCTGTCTGATATGTTTTTTATGATGATTTATTTTTTTATGTTTTCGGATTCACTTGTTTTTTATTTTATGATTATAGCATATATAATTATTTTTTAATGTGTTTGCTGCTGATGTTTTTGTGATTTATTTTCCGCTTTTTCTTTTCTTCTGAAAGGCTGTTTCTGCTGTACAGTCCGGTGATTTTTTGAGTATTGTAACTGCATGGCTGATGTCGATTCCTGTCCGATTTTTTTTATTTCGTTTTTTTGTTTTCCTGTGGTGCTGTGTTTCGGTTTTTTACGATAAATCCGGAAAGTTCGGGGTGAGGCGACCAGAAGTGACTCGTGGGACGGAAGGCGGGGGCTGAGGGTTTGGAATGTTTTTTTGCGTTTTTGTTCCGTGATCGGTAAAATAGGATTCAAGATGAATGAAGATGCTTTTCGCTTAAATCAATCCAGGCTCACATGTCCCGCATTTTAACCGTTATCATAATGGTGGTTGTTCTTGCCTTCGGTGTCTTTCTCGGTACCAGACTGAACAGGGGCGAGCAGGAGAGCACGGGCGCCGAGAGAAAAATGGCTGATGCATATAGTCTGATAAAGGACCTGTATGTCGATGAGGTGCAGGCCGACAGTCTGGCAGGGGCTGGCATAAAGGGTATGGTGGAGTCTCTCGATCCTCATTCTGTTTATCTCGAAGCCGAGGAGGTTTCCTTTTCACAGGCGGAGTTCGACGGTAATTTTGATGGTATCGGCATTGAATTCGATGTCATCAATGATACCCTGCTTGTCGTTACCCCGCTTTCCGGAGGACCGAGTGCTGCAGTGGGCATCGCGGCCGGCGACAGGATTGTCGCCATCGATTCGGTTTCGGCCATAGGTATTACCCATCAGGAGGTATTGCGCAAGCTCAGGGGCAAAAGGGGGACAACGGTAAAGCTGAAGGTGTTCCGTCCACTCAGCGGAAAGATTATGGATTTTCTCGTCACCAGGGAACGGATTTCGACATCGAGTATCGATGCGGTCTTTGTGCTCGGTGACGGCACCGGATATATCAGGTTGAGCCGTTTTGTGGCAACAACGGCTGACGAGTTCCGAAAGGCGCTTGCTTCGCTGAAAAAACAGGGTATGAAGCGCCTCGTGATCGATCTGCGGGGAAATCCCGGGGGATTCCTCGAGCAGGCCGTCGAAGTGGCCGATGAGTTTCTGCACAAGGGTCAGCTTGTCGTGTATACCAGGAGCGCTAAAAATGCAGTTGAAGACGCCCGTTACGAGGCGAAATCAGGAGACGGCTACGAGACCGGCAAGGTTGCCGTACTGGTCGATAAAGGCAGTGCTTCCGCGTCGGAAATTCTTGCCGGGGCCCTTCAGGACAACAGGCGCGCGGTGATTATCGGAGAGCTGACCTTCGGCAAGGGACTTGTCCAGCGGCAGTTCGAGTTCAAGGACGGCTCGGCCCTGCGCCTGACCGTATCGAGGTATTACACCCCTTCAGGACGCCAGATTCAGAGAATCTACCGCAAAGGCGGCGACGGACGGGAGTTGTACTACAAGGATGCAATGGTCAATCTTCAGCCGGTGAAACTCTTTGCGGCTCCGGACAGTTACCTCTATCTTAAAAACAGCGATATATCCGTTTACCGCACAGGTTCCCTGCCCGGAGTTCTTTCTCGTCCTGAAAACGGCAAGATTCTGCAGAAAGGGCAGTACGAGCTGCTCAGGGATGCCGGCGGCATCATTCCCGATTACTGGGTAAGCGGCAGGCCCTATGCGGATTTTTACCAGGCGCTTTATGCCGCCGGCTCTTTCGAGTATCTTGCACAGAGGATTCTTGACGATCCGGCAAGCAGCGTGCAGAAGCACCGGAAATCGCTCGATCGCTTTATCAGAGACTACACCGAGGAGAGCCGTCTCGAGGCGCTGGTGATGAAAGTCTGTGCGGAAAAAAAGATTACATTCCAGAAACAGGCATTCATCAGGGAGCGAAAGAACATCGCTCTTGCGGTAAAAGCAAGGCTGGCTCATCGCATGTTCGGCGCGGAAGGTCAGATCAGGGTTTACATCATGCAGTCCGACCCTCTGGTTACGGTTGCATCAAGGGTTCTTGGCTCGGAAACGGCCGCAGCGCATTAATTTCAAAACAATACCGCCATGTCCCTGCTTGAAAAAATAAACAGCAGCACCTGCACCCTTCGCCTGAAAAACGACTGGCTCAGGATTTTCACCTGCCCGGTTCCCACATCTGAATTTCTTTCATTTGTCGGCGTCGCCGAAATCGACGCTCCCCAGCATGCCGTGCTCAGCCTGCTCTACGATATCGAAGCCGCAACGGAGTGGGTATGGAAAACCAGGGAGATGCGCCTGCTCAGGGAACTTTCCGAAGAGGAAAGTGATGGCAGGATCGTCTATCAGCTTGTCAGCGCGCCCTGGCCGATTTCCGATCGTGAAATCATTACCCGTTCGCAGGGGTATACCGATCCCGAAACCTCCGAGGTTTTCATCAAGCTTGAATCCGTGCCGGATTTTCTTCCCCTGAACGACAGGTATGTAAGGGTCATGCAGCTTGAAGGGGCATGGAATATCCTGCCGCTTTCCGACAGTTCGTGCAGGGTGGTTTTCAGGCTGCATATCGAACCGGGTGGCGAAATTCCCGCATGGCTTGCCAATATCGCCGTAATCGATACCCCCTACCATACCCTGAACAACATGCGTCAGATGGCCAAACGAGAGAAATACCGGACGCCTGTCGCCGCACCGTTCAAAAACTCGCCCGGCGATATCGTCCAGAACTACGAGGATTTCATTTCCGAATAGCCTTTCCGAAAAAATTTGTCTTCAAAAGCAGGTATGCTTTTTTTTACACTTAACGTTTCTGCTATATGGATGTTCAGTCGGCGCTGCAGGCAAACTGGGATTTTCGCGTAGAGCACAAGGGAATCCGGATTTTTTCCTCGAAAGTGAAAAACTCCGATGTTCTGGGTTTCAAGGGGGAAACGGAATTTCCGGTAACCTTCAGAAAGCTGATAAGTCTTTTTTACGATACCGCAAACTACCACCGCTGGGTTCACCAGCTTGCGGGTATGGACGTTCTCGAAAAAAACGATTGCCTCGAGTATGTCGTTCGCCAGGTCATCAATGCGCCCTGGCCGCTGCAGAAGCGGGAGATGATTGTCCGTACGGGGCTTGCCCAGGCCGGTGATCATGCCGTAGCCGTCACGATGACCGGAGAGCCCGATTACCTGCCGCCGAATCCGCAATACCACAGGGTGCGTCACTGCAGGGGATTATGGATTTTTTCCCCTACGGACAGCGGCGGCGTGCATATAACCTTTGTCATGCATGTCAATCCCGGCAGCGACGTGCCTTCCCCGGTCAGCAATACGGCCCTGTTCGAAGTGCCCTTTTACTCGCTGCAGAACATGAGGAATCTCCTGGTCAGCAGTTCCTACAATCCCCCCTATCCGGAGGAGATCGAGGAGCACCTCTGCATTATCTGAGATGCTCCTTCCAGGCCCTGACAAGTCTGTCAGCCCTTACCGGTACAGCGCCGACCTCCTGACAGACGGTTCCTGCAGCCAGGTTCGCGATTTCGGCGCTCGTGACGATATCGAGCCCTGCGGCAGTTCCCAGGGCAAGAACGGCGATCACGGTATCTCCGGCTCCCGAAACATCGGCAACCTCGACCGAGGCTGAAGGTATGTGGGTGAACTCTCCGTTGAAAATGGTCATACCCTTTTCGCTTCTCGTTACGACAATGTTTTCCGCCTCGAGCTTTTCCTCGAGCATCAGGCAGGCCGCTTCGACCTCGAAATCGGTGTTGTGCACCACCATGCCGAGAGAGGAGGCCAGTTCTGAAAGATTGGGCTTGAATACCGTGCTTCCCTGATAGGCGAAGAAGCCCTGCAGTTTCGGATCTACAAGTACCGGCAGATCGTGATCACGGGCAATGCCGATGATTTCCCGGATGAGGGTCGCCGTCAGGAGCCCCTTGTTGTAGTCTTCGAGAATGACCGCGTCGATCGATCCGGCGATTTCACGCAGTTTCCCGGCAATCAGCTTCGCGATTTCCGGGTCTACTGGAGCCCGGCTTTCGATGTCCACTCTGGTGATGTGATGGTTCTGCGACAGAATCCTTGTCTTGCAGGTGGTGGGGCGCGATGCGTCGCTGACCAGATAGTCGGATGGAAGGCCGTGGCTTCTGAAAAGGTCGGCCAGCATCTCCCGTCCGGCATCGGAGCCGGTCACCCCGATCAGAAAGGTTTCGGCCCCGAGCGAGAGGGTATTGCGCGCCACATTTGCTGCTCCGCCGAGGCGGTGGTCCTCGTGGGTGACGTCAACCACCGGAACGGGGTACTCCGGCGAAATGCGCGAAACATGGCCGAAAATATATTTGTCGAGCATGACATCGCCGATGACGGCTATTTTCAGGCGTCTGAACGAATCGATGATCTTTTCAATCGGGAGAGCGTACATATGACTTGCGTAGTTATCATTACTGTCTTCGCGCAGTGCCGCGCACTGTTTTTCAGGTCGGGCCGGATGTTTCTGTGTCGGCGGCCCTGCATGCCGGAAGTGCAGCCGTTTTGTTCCGGGCTCCAGTTCCCCCCGGCAGGGGGTTTAATTGTTTATAGGTAATAAAAATAGCGTTAAATTCCAGAATAAGCGTAAACTGAAGCGGTGGTGATTTTATTTTTTGCGAATTTTTGTTATAATTAAAGCTAATCATTTTTAAGCTTTATCTTAAAAAGCAGATACGCTCATGTTCGACAGTCTCAGTGATAAATTAGAGCTTGCCTTCAAGAAACTTGCAGGCCAGGCAACCATAAACGAAATCAACATCGGTATCGCCATGCGCGATATCAAGAGGGCGCTGCTCGGTGCGGACGTCAACTACAAGGTTGCCAAAAAGCTCGTTGAGGATATCAGGGAGAAATCCCTTGGCGAAGAGGTTATCAGGAGCGTCTCCCCGGCCCAGATGATCGTCAAGATCGTCAATGACGAACTGACCGAGCTGATGGGCGGCGAAAACAGGCCGCTGAACCTCTCTCCCAAAAAACTTCCGGCAATCATCATGGTTGCCGGTCTTCAGGGTTCGGGAAAAACCACCTTCTGCGCCAAGCTGGCGAAAAGACTCAAGAAGAACGGAAAAAACCCCATGCTGGTAGCCGCCGACGTTTACCGTCCGGCAGCGATCGATCAGCTGAAAACCCTGGGCGAGCAGGTTGACGTTCCGGTTTTCTCCATAGAGGCGCAGGACGCCATGAAAGCCGCCATGCAGGGCCTTGAGGCCGCGCGTGCCGGGGCGAAGGATGTGCTCATCGTCGATACCGCCGGACGCTTGCAGATCGACGAGAAAATGATGGCCGAGGCCGAAGCGCTCAAACATGCGCTCAAGCCCGATGAGCTGCTTTTCGTTGTCGACTCCATGATGGGTCAGGAAGCCGTCAATACGGCCCGCGAATTCAACGAACGGCTTGATTTCGACGGTGTCGTGCTCACCAAGCTCGACGGTGACGCCCGCGGTGGCGCCGCTCTCTCGATCCGGCAGGTCGTGGAAAAACCCATCAAGTTCATCAGCATCGGCGAAAAGGTTGACGATCTCGACCTCTTCTACCCTGAACGTATGGCCCAGAGGATTCTCGGCATGGGCGATATCGTCAGTTTTGTCGAGAAGGCCCAGGAGACGCTGGATCTCGAGAAAACCATGCAGATGCAGAAAAAGCTCATGAAGAATGAGTTCGATCTGAACGATTTCTTCGATCAGCTGCAGCAGCTCAAGAAAATGGGTTCCATCCAGGGGCTTATCGAAATGGTTCCGGGTCTCAATAAAATGGTGCCGAAGCAGGAGATCGACAATCTCGATTTCAGGCCTATCGAGGCGATGATCAACTCGATGACGCGCCAGGAAAAGGAGAATCCCGAAATCATCAACGGAAGCCGCCGCCAGCGCATAGCCAAAGGCAGCGGAACCAGGGTTCAGGATGTGAACCTTCTGTTGAAACAGTTCGGCGAGATGAAAAAGATGATGCGCTCCGTGTCGAAACTGTCGCAGTCCGGCAGGAAGATCACCTCGCAGAATCTGGCCCTCGACAAGTTTTTAAAGCGATAACGTATATTTGTACTTACCATCAACTAAACTATTGAAGCATTGGTAAAGATCAGACTTAAAAGAACCGGAAGAAAGAAAATGCCGTTTTACCAGATCGTCGCTGCCGACTCGCGCGCACCGAGAGACGGCAAGTTTCTGGAAGTTGTAGGGCACTACCAGCCTACAGCCAAACCGCATGCCGTCACCATCAAGAAAGACCGTGTTTCCTACTGGATGCAGACCGGTGCACAGCCGACCGATACCGTCCGCAGCCTTATCCGTTCTACCGGTCTTCTCCATGAGCTGAGGCTCCGTAAACTTGGCCGCAGCGAAGAGGATATCACCGCCGAGATGGAAAAGTGGCAGCAGAACCAGGCCGACAGACGCGTGAAGCGCATTGCCGTCAAAACCCGTCGCCGTCAGGCCAAAAAAGCAGCCGAAGCGAGCGGCAGCGAAGCCTGAGCCCTTCGGGGTGAGGTTTTCAGGGGATGGATCTCTACAAGACAGGCATCGTACTCAAGCCCAAAGGCCTGAAAGGCGAGGTGAAGGTTATGCCTGTCACCGATTATCCCGAGCGGTTTCTTTCGCGGAAGGCTTATTATGTAGGTAAAACGGACAGCGACGCGGTGCTCCGCAGCGTTGTCCGCGCCTCGCTCGGCAGGGGCTTCGCGTGGCTGTTTTTTGAAGGTATAGGAAGTCGTGAAGAGGCCGAGGCCATCTGCGGCATGAACCTCTATATCGGGGAAAAGGAGCTGCAGAAGATGCCCGAAGGAAGGGCTTACCTGCATGAGCTGACGGGACTGAAGGTGATTGACGGAAGCGGAGCGGAAGCCGGTGTCGTTGCCGATGTGCTCAGCATGCCGGCCCATGAGGTTTATGAAGTAGCCATGAGCGATGGCAGAATCGTGCTGATTCCGGCCATCGAGGAGTTTATCGAAGAGATTGATACCGAAAGACGGCTTATGGTTGTCCCGAGGTTTGAAGAGTTTTTGTAACAGGTTGTTCTTAAACGGGAGCTGACGTCCCCTGGCCATGATGGAACCACTCCGGATTGATGTGATTTCCGTTATTCCCGGCTTTTTCGACTCGCCGCTCGCAAACGGCCTGATCGCGATAGCAGGGAAGAAGCAGTATGCGGAAATCCATGTGCACAATCTGCATGATTACGGTCTCGGGCGCTACAGGCAGGTTGACGATACCCCGTTCGGCGGTGGAGCCGGCATGGTGCTTCGTCCCGAACCGGTTTTCGCGTGTATCGAAAAACTGCTTGCCGAGAGAGCGTATGATGCGGTTATCTTTCCCACTCCGGATGGAAAACCGTTCGATCAGCCGCTGGCAAACCGGCTTTCGCGTACGAAAAACCTCATGCTGCTCTGTGGCCATTACAAGGCGGTGGACGACCGGATTCGGCAGAAGCTTGTCACGCTGGAGGTTTCGGTAGGCGATGTTGTGGTTTCGGGAGGCGAGATACCCGCGCTTCTGATCATGGATGCGGTTCTGAGGCTGATACCGGGGGTGATCGGTGACGGGGAATCCGCACTGACCGACTCCTTTCAGACCGGGATGCTCGATTGCGTGTACTACACCAGGCCGGCGGAGTTCAGAGGGATGAAGGTTCCGGATGTTCTCATGACGGGGCATCACCGCAACATTGAGAAATGGCGTCACGAGAACGCCCTCCAGCGGACACTTGAAAGGCGGCCGGACCTGCTGGAAAACAAGTTTTTTGAAGAGTGAGTGAAAAAATAACGTAAATAGTTGTCGAAAAATGGATCAGTTAATTCAGTTAGTTGAAGCCACGCAGAGCAAAATCGATTTTCCGGAGATCAATCCCGGTGATACCGTAAGGATCCAGCTGAAGGTTATCGAAGGCGAAAAAGAGAGACTGCAGGCTTTTGAAGGCGTTGTCATCAGCGACCGCGGTGCAGGTGGTTCAAAAACCATCACCGTTCGCAAGATTTCGCACGGCGTCGGTGTTGAAAGGATCATTCCGGTCAACTCCCCGAACGTCGAAAGCGTTACCGTACTCAAGCACGGCAAGGCAAGAAGGGCCAAACTCTTCTACCTGCGCAAACGTACCGGCAAAGCCGCACTCAAGGTCAAAGAGCGCAAGGTCGCTGTAAAAGCCTGAAGCAGTAACAGGAGAACCGGCAGATATCCCATATCTGCCGGTTTTTCACCTGCCCGGCTTCTTTTTTAAACGGGGTTATCCTCCTTCAGGACCGCCTGACGGCTGTTTTTTTGCGTTTTGCGCTCCTTTCCTGTTTTCATTCCTTCGTTATCGGGGTTTTTATCCGCTCAACAGCGGTGACCTGCGGAATTCCGCGCTTCCGGCCTTGCCGGGAAAAAGTCCGGAGTCTTTGTGAATATTGTCTCCGGCGCCATAACTTGACCGGGAAGTGATTCCGGTCGGCACAACCGAACAACAGATCAACAGGGCATACTATGATGCAGATAGGCGACTACCGGCTGTACGCTCTCGACGTGCAGGATTTCGCGCTTGACGGCGGCTCCATGTTTGGCGTGGTGCCGAAGGTCATGTGGGAAAAACTCACCCCGTCCGACGACCTCAACCGGGTCATGCTCAAGACCAGGGTGCTCCTGATTTCCGGCAACGGCAGGAATATCCTTGTCGATACCGGCATGGGTACGGCCTGGAGCCAGAAGCTCCGTTCGATCTACCGCCTTTCCGGTTTCAGGCTTGAAACGGAACTGCAGGCTCACGGTTTCGTCCCGGAGGATATAACCGACGTCATCTACACCCACCTGCACTTCGATCATGCGGGAGGAGCTTTCAGGCCGGCGGGGGATGGTCTCGAACCGGTTTTTCCCTCCGCCCGCCACTACGTGCAGAAAGAGAACTATCTGTCGGCCATAAAGCCGAACCAGAAGGAGAAGGTCAGCTACTCGGCGGCTTTCGTCGAGGCGTTCACCCGCCTTTCCTGCGTCGAGCTGATCGAGGGAGCTGTCGAACTGTTCGCCGGCATAGAGCTGATCGTGAGCAACGGCCACACCAGAGGCCAGCAGCTCGTGCGCGTGAGCGACGGAAAGCAGGCGCTGGTGCATGGAGGCGATCTTGTCCCCTCCTCGGCGCATCTGCCGCTGCCGTGGGTGATGGGTTTCGATATCGAGCCACTCACGCTGATCGACGAGAAAGCAGCCCTGCTCCGGAGGATGGTCGAGGGCGGAGAGCTGCTCTTTTTCGGACACGACCCCTTCCACGAGGCGGCGCTGCTTACACTTGACGAAAAAGGAGCTGTTGTCGCCGACAGCTTCATCACCCTGTAAAAGAAAGGGCTCATCTTGAATACGGTTCTCCTGCGCCCGGAGCGGATAGAGGATTTCCGGACGAAGATTTTCGATTTCTACGGCCACAGTCGCCGCAGCTTCCCCTGGAGACAGACCTGCGACCGTTATGCCGTCATGGTAAGTGAAATCATGCTCCAGCAGACACAGGCCGATCGTGTTGCCATAAAATATACGGCCTGGATGGAGCGTTTTCCCGACACGGCAACGCTTGCCTCAGCCTCGCTCCGGGATGTGCTTGCCTTCTGGAGCGGTCTTGGCTACAACTCCCGCGGCCAGCGGCTGCAGACCTGCGCCCGGACCGTTATGGAACGTTTCGGAGGCGTGGTGCCCGCCGCTCCCGCCGAACTGATAACCCTTCCCGGCATAGGCGACTACACCAGCCGCTCCATTCCTGTTTTTGCCGACAATCTCGACGTTGCCGCTGTCGATACCAATATCCGTCGCATCATCATCCACGAATTCGCTCTTCCGGAAGATACCCCCAAACGGCGGATGCAGGCCATTGCGGAGCAGCTTCTGCCGGCGGGCCGCAGCCGCGACTGGCACAATGCCCTCATGGATTACGGTTCGCTCTGCCTCACCAGCCGCATCACCGGCATTCGACCGCTCACAAAACAGTCGAAATTCCAGGGCTCGAAACGGTGGTATCGCGGCAGACTGCTCAAGGCTCTCGTGGATTCGGGGCAGCTTCTGCCCGAAGAGATCGAGGAGCGCTACGGCGACTGCCCATGGGGGATACGGGAGATCATAGACGGTCTCGTCCGCGACGGGCTTGTCGATGAGGGCGGGAGCCGCAACGGACAGGGGCGGGTGCTGCGGATAAGGGAGTGATCAGGCTTTGCGTTTCAGGCAGTGCATCCCTTTTTTTTCGGCTCGCCAGAAGACGCATTCCGACGGTACGGAGGGGCATATTTCCTGATGCTTTCCGGAAACCTTCGATATGATGAGCGGGTGGCCCGAAGATTTTTCCAGGCTTTTTCGGGCGTCTTCGACGCCAGAATTTCTTGCCTTTCCGGCTCGAACCATTGCAATGGCAAGATCGTCGAGAAACACCGATTCGCTGCAGACCGAGCCGGGGTGGAGCGCCCTGCAGACCCTCTGGCCCAGAGCAACGGCTTCTGCCTGCCGGATATACTCCATAGCCTGTTCGATCGTAAGGAGACGGGGCTCGAACGCATCGATTCGCTGCCGGATATGGCGCGATTTTTCATCTTCGGGCACGGGTTCGTCCACGGTATTGAAGTACACGAGCGTCTTTCGTATTCCTTCAAGTATGGTGCCTTCAGCGTACTCTTCTGCAGTCGCCATTTTCGATCGGGATTATCGGGTATTCAGCCTGTGACCCGGATTGCGGGCGTCATGCAACGCCGGCAGCGGCTCAGAGCTTGAGAATGAAGTTGGCGACGGTTTCGCGTTCCTGCCATCCGAGTTTCTGGTAGAACTCCCGCTTGTAGGAGTGGCGGGTCCGGCTGTTGCAGAGCATCAGGCGGGAACACCCCTTCGCGTCAGCTTCCACCCGAACGGCTTCGAGCAGCGCCTTTCCGATACCCCCGCCCCGGTAGCGTTCATCCACGAAGATTTCCGAAATATATCCTTCGGGAGCCGGAAGAAAGAGATAGGGGAGCCAATGAACAGTAACGTACCCTGCGAGAATGTCTTCCCCGGTTTCGGCAACATAAGCCGAATGACTTTTTGCCTCGGCATAGGCGTTATCGAGAAACTCGCCGATACGCCCGGCGTTCTGCTTCAGGGTGTCGCCGTTGAAAAAAGGAAACCAGCCGGTATTCTCCAGGATCGATGCAATTGCCGGGGCATCGGCCGGTTCCGCCTTGCGTATTGCTATCTCCCGATGCATGGGCGCTTAGGGGTTCGTGCGATAAACTGAACGTCTTTGGTTAAAATAATACATAAAGACCGGAATGCAATGGTATCGGGCACTCTCCTTCGGGACAGGGTGTTTCCCTGCGGCTTATCGAAAGATGGAGCGGCTCCGGAAGCCTGCAGAGAGAGGGGGTTCAAGGTTTCCGGAGGGTGTGCGGGAGATTGCAGGTTCGGGGTGGGGAGCTGCCCGGAGGCTCACTCCGTGTTGTACACCATGTTGAGGGCTTTGTATACCCTGTCGATCTCCTGAGCGTACTTCGCCGTTATGGCTTTTCGTTTCAGCTTCATGGTAGGGGTCATGTCGCCCTTTTCAATGCTGAAGGGTTCTTCGATCAGGAGGAACTTGCGTACTTTTTCGTGAGTGGCGAGCTGGCGCGAGATGGTTCGCATGAGCTTTTCGTAAATCTGCTGCACTCCCTTGTGCTCGATCAGCTCCCGGTTTGTTTTCGCCGAAATCGAGTTCTGCGCGGCATATTCGTTGAGTTTGGCGAAATCCGGCACGATGACGGCGATAAGGAAGGGGCGTTTTTCGCCGATCACCATGACCTGATCGACAAAGGGGCTTTCGGTGATGAGGTTTTCTATCGGCTGCGGAGCAATGTTTTTTCCACCGGATGTGACGATGATGTGCTTTTTCCTGTCGGTTATTTTCAGGTATCCGTCGCGGTCGATTTCGCCGATATCGCCGCTGTAGAACCATCCGTCCCTGATGACGTCGCTGGTAGCGGCCTCGTCCTGCCAGTACCCCTTCATGATGTTTGGCCCCCTGAGCAGGATCTCCCCGTCGGAAGCTATTTTCACCTCGACATTTTTTACTGGAGGTCCTACCGTGCCGAACTTGATTTTTTCCGGCCGGTTGACGTTGGTGACCGGTGATGTTTCCGTCAGCCCGAACCCTTCGAGAATGTTGATGCCGATCGCCTGGAAGAACTCCCCGATTTTCTGCGGCAGGGCGGCGCCTCCCGAAACGAAATAACGCAGGCGGCCACCGAATTTTTTGCGGATCTTGTGATAGACAAGCCTGTCGGCCAGGCCGTGCTGTATCGAAACTGCCGTCGAGGCCCGGTTTTTCTCGTTTATCTGGCGGTTATACTCCTCTCCGGTTTTGACGGCCCAATGGAAGATTTTCTGTTTCATGGGGCTCTCGTTGCCAATCTGCTTGAGCATGTTGACCTTCATCCGGTCGAACAGTCTCGGCACCGTAAAGATGATGGTCGGTTTCGCTTCGGCGATGTTGAGCGATATGGTTTCGATGCTTTCCGCAAGGTAGATCGCCGAGCCGCAGGCAAAGAGGAGGTAGTACCCTCCCGTACGTTCGTAGGCGTGAGAGAGGGGGAGAAACGAAAGGCTGCAGTCCGTTTCGTCGAGGCGGATGACGGTCGAGCAGCTTTTGACGTTTTCGCAGAGGTTCCGGTGCGTAAGCATCACGCCTTTCGGCAGGCCGGTAGTACCCGAGGTGTAGATGATGGTGGCCACATCCTCCGGCTCCACCCTGATGCCGTCGAGAGTCCAGGGTTTTTCCTCGATGATTTTTTTGCCGGTCTCCTTTACGTGGTTCAGGTCGATGACGTCCTCGATCGGCTCCTCGAGCCGGTTCAGCACGATGACCAGGCTCAGGTCGGGCAGGTTCTGCCAGATGGAGAGAATCTTGCCGAGCTGCAGCATGTTTGAAACCACAATGCCTTTGGCTCCGCAGTTGAGCAGGATATATTCGATCTGGTTTGGCGGAAGAGAGGGGTAGAGCGGTACGTCGATAGCCCCGATAGTGAGAATGGCCATGTCGGCCAGATACCAGCCGGGCCGGTTCTCCGAGAGAATGGCAACCCGGTCGCGTTCGGCAATACCGTTTTCCCTGAGAAATGCCGCAAGATGGCGCATGTCCTGCTCCAGGGAATCGTAAGGAATCGGTTCATAGACTCCGTTGATTTTTCTTGCAATCGGGAATTTTTCCTTCTGACCGTGAAAGTGACTGAACACTGAAGAGAAAAGCTCAGGTAGCGTATGAAAATCGGAGTTGATAAGTCCCATAGAGCGCCATTGTTATTCTTGAAAATGCAGAAAAGCAAAAGGCAGAGAGCCGTTCTCTGTTTTTTCCCGGAACCGCAGCTTCGTCCTGTTCGCATCACGGCAAACCTGGACTTCACACGAAACGGAGAGGTACTCTGGCTGCCGGAAAGAAGAGTTGAGCGAAAGAACAATACAGGAAGGTTTGAAACGATTGAACAAATAATTAACGATACAATATTATCTTTGCAAAGTGTGTCTGGTACTTTACGGTATCTTTTATGTCTGTTTTTTACCCGTTTTATGCAGTTGAAGCAAAATAAAAGCAATAATCTGCCGGGATATGCCGGTCTCCTGCTCGGTGTTTCTCTTATTGTCTACCTTTTCAGCCAGATCGATCTTCAGGGAGCTGTCGAAAGGATTTTTTCGATAGGTTTTTCCTCGGTGCTGATTCTCGCGCCCTTTCTTGTGCTGCATGTGGTGGAAACCTTCGCGTGGATAAAGGTTTTTCCTCCCGGCATGAGGTCGATTCCCTTTTTTCCACTCCTGAAAATACAGCTTATAGCCGAAACCGTTTCGATGACGCTTCCGGCTGGTGTTGCTGTAGGCGAACCGCTCAGGCCCTACCTCTGCAAGCGCTTTATCGGTCTTCCCGTTCCCGAATCGGTGGCGAGTGTGGCGGTGCGCAAGCTCATGCTCGGGGCCGCGCAGGGGCTTTATACCCTGATTGGAGCCCTGGCGGGTTACGGCTTTCTGCAGATGGTCTCGGGCCGGATAATCGGGTTCGAGGGTCTCGGTCTGCTGATGGTTCTCTGCGGTCTGGCCGTTTTTCTTCTGTTCATGCTCTTTCTGCTGCTGCTCCTCAACGGACAGGTGGCCGGACATATCCACCGGTTTCTGATGCTGGTGCCGTTCAGGCGGGTCAAGGAGTGGCTGCTTGAAAAGGAGTCCGGTTTTCTCGATACCGATCAGGCGCTGAACAGCTACAGGGGCTCCCCCTCCGGAGGACGGCTGCTGGCGATGCTTTACTATGTTGGCGCATGGTTCATGCTGACGGCTGAGAGTTATATCATCCTGTCCCTTCTGGGGGTTGAGATTTCCTTTTACCAGATTTTCGCCATCGACATATCGCTGGCCATGCTCCGCTCGCTGTTTTTTTTCATTCCTTCGGGACTCGGGGTTCAGGATCTCGGTTATCTGCTGTTTTTTCAGGCGCTCGGCATACAGGATTTCTCATCCTGCGGTGCGGCATTCGTGCTGCTGCGGCGTTTCAAGGAGCTGCTCTGGTATGCTTTCGGTTACGGAATCATGTTTCTTTCCGGGGTGCATCTCGGGGATGCAGCGCGAGAGGACGACATCGGGACGTGACGCTGATTTTCCGGCAGCTCAGGGCCGGTTGGCCTTCCGGTGAAGCCGGCAATCCCCCTGCAATCGATTTTTACCCCGCGGACCTCCCCGGCCGTACCGCATCGGGCGGTTTGCCGGGGTATAATCGACAGCAGATCCGGTGTTTCAGGTCCACAGGCTTCCGTGAAGCGGGAGCGGGGGTTTTTTGTTTGCCATCCTGCCGCAGCAGCAGGATCGTCAGGCTCCGGAGACAGGGGCGCCGGCTTTCTTCAATGAACCCGTCATCAGGTAACCCGGCTGGCCGATCCGGGGATTTTCAGGAATCTTGTCAAAGCTCGGGATGAATGCCTGCGATGTTAACGGCTTTTTTATATTTTTGATCGAAGTTATTTTATCCTCATGCAACGAAATAGACGAAGAGGCCTCTTTAACCGGGCATGCTCATGAAGAAGATTCTCTTTATCTGCGGCTCGATGAACCAGACCACCCAGATGCACCAGATTTCGGAGTGGCTGGGGGATTACGACCGCTACTTCACTCCGTTTTTCAGTGACGGTCTGCTTGGCGTTGCAAGCGGCAAGGGCCTTCTGGAATTCACCATTCTCGGCAGGAAACGCTCGGGAAGGGCGCTTCAGTATCTCCTCGATAACGATCTGCAGCTCGATACAGGCGGAACGGGTCGTGATTACGACCTGGTGATTACCTGTACCGACCTGATTGTGCCGAAGGAGATCCGGAGAAAGAAAATCGTCCTGGTTCAGGAGGGGATGACCGAGCCGGAAACCGTGCTTTATCATCTTGCCCGCAACTTCCGCTGGGTGCCCCGCTGGGTTGCCGGAACGGCGATGACCGGGCTGAGCGACCTCTACGAGAAGTTCTGCGTGGCAAGCGAGGGGTACCGCGATCTGTTTATCCGCAAGGGGGTCAATCCCGACAAGATTGTCGTTACCAGCATTCCCAATTTCGACAACTGCGAACAGTACCTCCGGAACGATTTCGAATATCGCGATTTCGTGCTGGTCTGCACCTCCGACAACCGCGAGACCTTCATTTACGAGAACCGGAAGAAAAATATCGGGAAGTACCTCGATATGGCGGGGGGGCACCAGCTGATTTTCAAGCTCCATCCCAACGAGAATGCCGTGAGGGCAATTCGCGAGATCAGGAACTGGGCGCCTGAAAGCCTGGTGTTTGCCGAAGGGAAAACCGAGGAGATGATCGCCAATTCGCGCATGCTCATAGCGCAGTTTTCTTCAACCATTTTTGTCGGTTCCGCACTGAACAAGACCGTGCATTGCGGGCTGCCCCCCGAGGAGCTCAGGGCGCTCACCCCGCTGCAGAACAAGTCGGCGGCGCGCCGTATTGCCGATGTCTGCCGGTCGGTCATCGACGGATAAACCGAAGGGTGAACGCCATCATGGAGGAGAAGGAAATCCGGAATATCGCCATCATTCCCGCAAGGGGCGGATCCAAAGGGCTCAGGGGAAAAAACATCCATCCGGTTGCCGGCCGTCCCCTTCTGGCCTGGAGCATCATGCAGGCGCGCGAGTCGGAGCGGGTCGACCGGGTGTTCGTTTCGACCGACGATCCCGAAATCGCGGCGGTAGCCGAGCGTTACGGCGCAGGGGTTATCCGGCGTCCTGCGGAGCTTTCAGGCGACAGGGCCTCGTCGGAATCGGCCCTGCTGCACGCCGTCGAAGTGCTCGAACGGGAGCACGCCATTCCTGTCGGTCTGGTGGTGTTTCTCCAGGCCACCTCGCCCCTGCGCAAGCCGGGGGATATCGACCGGGCGATCGGGCGGTTCGAAGCCGAAGGGGCGGATTCACTGATTTCCGTTACCCGGCTCGACGATCTCACCGTTTGGGAGCGTCAGGCTCACGGCTGGCAGAGCGTGAATTTCGATTTCCGCAACAGGGGCATGCGCCAGGAGCGGCCGCAGCAGTATATCGAGAACGGTTCCATCTATCTGGTCACTCCCGAGGTGCTCAGGGTGTGCGGCAACCGTATCGGAAACAGGCTTTCCGTCTATGAAATGGAGTTCTGGCAGACGTGGGAGATTGACAGTATCGAAGAAATCGATTTAATTGAGTTTTATATGTTCAAGAAAAACCTGGCCGGCCAGGAATCAGGACCGGAGAACCCATAGCATCAACACCTATGCAATTTTTTCTTTCCACCGATCTGGTGATCGGCGTCAATGAAGCCCTCAATCTGCAGGAGTACGTCCGGCAGACCGGCATGAAAAAACCGGGCATCATCTACGATGCCAATCTCGCTTCGAGCCTTTATTTTCAGGACGTGCTGAAGGGGCTGACCGGCCGCTTCACCGACCATGTGCTCTACTGCAACGAGTTCAGGGGTGAGCCCACCTATGCCCATCTCGAGAACGTGGCCGGGTTTTTCCGCAGCAATGCCCCGGACGGTATCGTGGCCATCGGCGGGGGAAGCTCGCTCGATCTCGGCAAGGGCGTTGCTCTCCTGCTCACCAACCAGGTGCCCGCGCTCTCCCTGAAAGGGTTTCCGCAGGATGTCATCGATCCCGTTCCGCTCGTGACGGTGCCCTCGCTGCTCGGCAGCGGCGCCGAAGTCAGCTTCAATGCGGTTTTCATCGACGAGGCCGAAGGGCGCAAGCTCGGCATCAACAGCCGCCGCAATTTCCCCCGGAAAACCGTGATCGATCCCCAGCTCTCCATGACCGCCCCGATGGAAAGCGTGATCGCCACGGCCATGGACAGCCTGGTGCACTGCATCGACAGTTTCGGTTCGCAGAAGCACACCCCCCTGAGCCGGATTTTTTCCGTCGAGGGGTTCCAGCGCACCTTCTACGCACTCCGGCAGGGCCAGCTCGACCGGGCGGAATCGCGTCTCGATCTGGCCATCGGCAGCATCTGCGGTACGGCGGCGCTCATGAACTCGGGAGACGGCCCCACCAACGGCTTCGCCTACTATCTCGGCGTGAAGCACAAGGTGCCGCACGGTCTGGCAGGCGCGATTTTCCTCAAGGAGGTCATGCGCTACAACTTCGACCGTGGCTACGAAAAATACGCGCTCCTCAACCCCATGCGCTCCTCTCCGTCGGCCAGGGAGGCCACCCAGGAGCTGCTCGCAGAGATGGACGATCTCTACCGGGATCTCCGGATTCCGAACCTTGTTCCCTACGGATACGCCAAGAGCAACGCTCCGGAGTTCGCCAGAAACGTCTCGGCGGCCCTGAAAGGATCGTTTGCCGGAAATCCGGTGGAGTTCAACGAGGATTCGGCACGGCATGTGATCTACAATCTGACCTGACGGCAATCGGGACGGTGACATTAATCCGGCGCTTCCCTGTACGATTGTTTAATACATACAGCGAGTCGCCATTACGCAACATTTTATCAGTAACGCAGCATGGCAGGAGCAGAACTTATAGGCCGTGAGGAACTGGCCGAAAT
Source organism: Chlorobium sp. (assembly GCF_049593655.1). Classification (NCBI taxonomy): domain Bacteria; kingdom Pseudomonadati; phylum Chlorobiota; class Chlorobiia; order Chlorobiales; family Chlorobiaceae; genus Chlorobium; species Chlorobium sp. The sequence continues at coordinate 7,333 of NZ_JBAWHG010000035.1, read as the reverse complement.
TCAGGACCTTTTCAGTGGCGAAAAGGTCAATCTCTACCGTTACGGCGGAGGAAACTACAAGGCGAGAGAGTTCGAGGAGCGGTTTGCCGAGTACATGGGCGTGAAGTACGCCCATGCGGTCTCCTCGGGCACGGCGGCCATTCACTGCGCCCTTGCCGGCGCGGGTATCGGCCCCGGCGACGAGGTGATCACCACCGCCTGGACCTTCATCGCCCCGGTGGAGGCCATCAGCGCGCTCGGCGCGGTGCCGGTGCCGGTCGAGCTTGACGAAACCTATCACCTCGACCCGCTGGAGGTGGAAAAAGCCATCACTCCGGCCACAAAGGCCGTGGTTGCCATTCCCATGTGGGCCCCGCCTAAAATGGACGAGCTGGCGACCATCTGCGAGCGCCGCAACATCATGCTCATCGAGGATGCGGCCCAGGCGCTGGGAGCCTCCTACAAGGGACGCAAGCTCGGCACCATCGGCCGGGTGGGCTCCTTCTCCTTCGACGCGGGCAAGACCATGCACACCGGAGAGGGCGGCATCATCGTCACCAACGACAGGGAGGTGTACGACCGTGCGGCCGAGTTCTCCGATCACGGACACATGCACCTTGAGGGTCTGCCGCGCGGCAAGGATCCGCGCCGGGCAAAAGGGCTCAATCTGCGCCTCAGCGAGGTGACGGCGGCCATCGGCCTTGCGCAGCTCCGCAAGGTCGACCTGATCCTTTCGCGCGCCAAGGAGAACAAGAAAAAAATCAAGGAGGCCATCAGCCATCTCGGCAACATCACCCTCCGCCCCTTTTCGGACGAGGAGGGCTCGCAGGGCGACACGCTGATCTTCCGCGTACGCGACCGCGATGCGGCCCTGCAGTTCGAAGCGCACCTCATGGAACGCGGATTCGGCACCAAAATCCTGCCCGAGGCGCTCGACTGGCACTTCGCCGGCGTCTGGAGCCACCTGCTTCCGGAGTTCGACCGCTACCGCGATGTCGATCTCGAAACGCTCTGGCCGAAAACCGGCGCCATGCTGCGCAGCAGCATCTGCCTGAACATTCCCGTGCTGATGGATGAGGCCACCATCGAAAAGCTGGTGGAGGCCATTATTACGGGAGCGGAGAAGATCGGGTAGGGGTTCCCGGTTCCGTGGAAGCAAAAAAAAACAGCTGCAGGGTGCAGCTGTTTTTTTGAGGCGAAGAGCGGATTCGAACCGCTGTACAAGGTTTTGCAGACCTCTGCCTAACCACTCGGCCACTTCGCCATATCGTTCAGGGAAGTAAATGTAAAAAATTGAAACGGTTATTCAAAAAGGAAGCAAAACTATTTTCACCGCGCCGGTCCGTCTGTCCGCCCGTCGCACCCCTTCCCGATGCCTTGCGGGTTGTGTTGATGACAGGGATTCCGTTCATTCGTTCATCGCCATTGAAAAGAGGCTTGCGAGGGATTCGTTCATAACGCCGTACCATTCAGGAATGCTTCCGAAACCGATTCTGCCGATGGGAAATATCCGTACCGAAATCACGATCGCAGCCACGTTGTCCGACGTCTGGCGCGTTCTCTCCGACACCGCCGCCTGGCCGGAGTGGAACCCTTTGGTCACGTCCTTCGATGGCATTTCCGAAGAGGGGAGGCGTGTGCGTATTCGCCTGAAAGTCAAAGCGCTTCCCGCGTTCAGGGTTCCGGTCCGCGTCTCGGCTCTGAAGCCCGGAGAGCGCCTCTCCTGGACCTTTACCTTGCCCTTCGGCATATTGCGCGCCGAACACTCTTTTTCGCTCTCCGAAGGGTCGGACGGAAGCACCCGTTTTCTTGACACCGAACGGTTTACCGGGCTGCTGGGCGGTATCGCGGGAACGCTCATGAACCGGTTTTTCCTGGATGATTATCGGGGGATGGATCGGGCGATAGCGGAGAGGGTTGCCTCCGGGAGATGATCCGCCCTCCGTTTGTTATCGGACGTTTTTGGGTTTAACAATTCTGTAATGTGCTTATCGAATGTAAATGTGCTATATTGCGCGCAGTAAAATTTGATACGTTTTCCGGATATCCTGCAAACATGCCGCTCTACAGAGATTTTCCTTTCTTGTATACGCCCAGCTTCCGATTCCGGAACCTATCGTTCTGCCAACATTAAGCGTGTGGAGTCATCATCAATAACAGAATCATAGATATTACCGAGCTTGCCCTGCGTGACGCCCATCAGAGCCTGATTGCCACCCGACTGGGCATCGACGACATGATCGGAGCCTGCGCCGATCTCGACGACGCCGGTTTCTGGTCGATAGAGTGCTGGGGCGGAGCCACTTACGACGCCTGCATTCGTTATCTGAACGAAGACCCGTGGCAGCGTCTGCGCACCTTCAAGAGCCTGATGCCGAAAACGCCGCTGCAGATGCTTCTGCGCGGCCAGAACCTGCTGGGATACCGTCACTACGATGACGAGGTCGTGGAGCGTTTTTGCCGGAAGTCCGTGGAAAACGGCATCGGTGTTTTCCGGATTTTCGATGCCCTCAACGACCTGCGGAACATCGAGACCTCCGTCCGGGCCGTCAGGATGGCCGGCGGGCACGCCCAGGGCACGATCTCCTATACCGTCAGTCCTATCCACACAACCGCGCTCTTCGTCGATCAGGCGCGGAGGCTTCAGGATATGGGCATCGACTCCATCTGCATCAAGGACATGGCTGCGCTCATCAAGCCCCAGGCGGCATTCGACCTGGTCAGGGGGATAAAGGATGCGTGCGGAGAGGATCTGCGGGTGCACCTGCACGCGCACGCCACGACCGGCGTCACGCTGGTGAGTCTCATGAAGGCGGTCGAGGCGGGGGTTGACTGCGTGGACACCGCCATCAGCTCCATGAGCCTCGGACCGGGACACAATCCCACCGAGAGTTTCATCGAGATGCTCGATGGAACGGGCTACGGCACACGGGTCAATCAGGAAAAGATCCTGCGGGTCAAGGAGCATTTCATGTCGGTGCTGGGCAGATACGCCGAGTACCAGTCGAAGGTAACCGGAGTGGAGACGGAAATTTTCAGAAGCCAGATTCCCGGCGGGATGCTCTCCAACATGGAGAGTCAGCTCCGCCAGCAGGGAGCAGGCGACCGCATGAAAGAGGTGCTGGAGGAGATTCCCCTGGTCCGCAGGGATACCGGCTACGTGCCGCTCGTCACTCCCAGCAGCCAGATCGTCGGCACCCAGGCGGTGCTGAACGTCCTTATGGGCAGATATGCCGTGCTGACCGGCGAATTCGCCGATCTCATGCTCGGCTACTACGGAGAGGTTCCGGGAGAGAAAAACCCCGAAGTGGTGGAGCTTGCCCGCAGCCATGCCAAAAAGGAGCCCATAACCTGCAGGCCGGCAGACCTCCTGAAGCCGGAGTGGCAGAAGCTCCGCTCCGAAGCGCTGGCTCTCGGCGGCTGCAACGGTACCGATGAGGATGTCCTTACCTGTTCCATGTTTCCCCAGGTAGCCCCGAAGTTTTTTGCCGAACGGCACGAAGGTCCGCGCAATCTCGGCAGGGACCCTCTTACCGGCGCGTCCGAAACGCACCCGACCGAAGGGCACCAGGGCGCCATCACCGGCCCCATCACCTACTCCGTGACCATGAGCGGCCGGCAGCACAAGGTGACGGTAACGCCATATCAGTAATTCCCCATGTCAACAACCATGAATATCGACAGTAAAATACAGGAGCTTAACCGCCGGAAGGAAGCGATGCAGCTGGGCGGCGGACAGGCCCGTATCGACAGGCAGCACGAATCCGGCAGCCTGACGGCCCGTGAACGGATCGACGCCCTTCTCGACCAGGACAGCTTTCAGGAGACGGGGCTTTTCGCCCGTCATCGCGGAACCCTTTTCGGCATGGAGGGCAAAGAGATGCCGGCCGACGGAGTGGTTACCGGTGGCGGCAGCATAAACGGCCGTCTGGTGCACATCGCCAGCCAGGACTTCACGGTAGGCGGCGGCTCGGCAGGCGAGATTCATTGTGCGAAGATCGTCCAGATGATGCAGTCCTCTCTGAAGACCGGTTCGCCCTTCATCATGGTCAACGATTCCGGAGGAGCCCGTATCCAGGAGGGGATCGACAGCCTTTCGGGTTACGGCAAGGTTTTCTACAACAACGTCATGCTTTCCGGCGTGGTGCCGCAGATTTCGATTATCTGCGGTCCATGCGCCGGCGGGGCGGCCTACAGTCCCGCCCTGACCGACTTCATCATCCAGACGAAATCGGCGCGGATGTTCATCACCGGGCCCTCGGTCATCAAGGCCGTCACCGGCGAAGAGGTCAGCGCCGAAGATCTCGGCGGCCCTGTAGCGCAGATGGACATCTCCGGAGTGGTGCATTTCATCGCGGAGGACGACATGGATGCCATGGCCATCTGCAAGCGCCTGCTCTCGTTCCTTCCCTCCAACAATCTTGAGGATCCGCCGCTCAGGGATGGCGAGGATATCATCCTGCCTGACAAGCGGCTCAACGAGATCGTTCCCGTTGACCCCAAGCAGAGTTACGATATCCGCGACGTGATCGCCCGCCTCGTGGACCACGAGGACTTCATGGAGGTGCAGGCCTCCTTCGCGCCAAACATCGTCATCGGTTTCGCCCGGCTCCAGGGCCGTTCGGTAGGAATCGTGGCAAACCAGCCCTGCGTTATGGCCGGGGTGCTCGATATCAACGCATCGGACAAGGCGGCCCGCTTCATCCGCTTCTGCAACGCCTTCAACATCCCGCTCCTTACGCTGGTCGATGTGCCCGGATTTCTTCCCGGCGTCGAGCAGGAGTACGGCGGCATCATCCGCCACGGGGCCAAAATGCTGTTCGCCTACTCCGCGGCCACGGTGCCCAAGATCACCGTCATCATCCGCAAGGCCTACGGCGGAGCCTATCTGGCCATGTGCTGCAAGGATCTGGACGCCGACAGGGTCATCTCCTGGCCGACGGCCGAGATTGCGGTCATGGGCGCGGAAGGCGCTGTTGACGTGATTTTCCGCAACGAGATCAAAAAGGCTGAAGATCCTGCAGTGCGCCGACAGGAGTTGATCACGGAGTATCGCGACACCTTTTCCACGCCGTACGTTTCGGCCTCGCGCCTGCATGTGGACGATATCATCGAACCGTCCGACACCCGGCGGTATCTGGCCATGGCGCTCGATATCCTCCATTCGAAACGGGAGTTCAGGCCCCAGAAGAAACACGGCCTGATTCCCCTGTAACCATACTGAACAGCGCAATAATGAACGAACAGGAAACGCCCGAACAGGAAACGGAAATAACGCCGGAACTCCTGATCATCATGTCGGCCTCCATAGCGGCCTATCTCGGAAAGAACGTACGGATCCGCAGGGCCCGCTTCATCAGCGATCAGGGGCAGAGCTCGTGGTCGCAGCAGGGCCGGGTATCGATCCAGTCCTCGCATACATTCAGTGTCAACAAATAAGGAGTCGCATTGTGCAGTTGATCTTGACCATAGATGGAAAAAAATATGTAGTTGACGTGGAAGTGCTGGAAGGAGAAGAGGTGCGCACCCCCGCCCTGTTCCCGGAATCCACCTCCACCATCCAGTCGAAACGGCCCGTTTCGGCCCCTTCACCCAGGCCTCAGGCCGTGCAGCCCGCGCCGGACGGTCTGCCGGACGACAAGGTCTGCCGCAGCCCCATTGCCGGAATCGTGCAGCGGGTCAACGTGCAGGTCGGCCAGAAACTGCAGGTGAACGACCTGCTGGTTGTGCTTGAGGCCATGAAAATGGAAACCAACATCACCGCCCACACGGCGGGAACCGTCAAGGTCATCATGACCTCGCCGGGAGAGGCCGTCAAGAGCGGCCAGGCGCTCATCGAGTTCGAATAAGGGAGCGCGGAAGCCCCTGCTCTGCGTTCACCCCGATGAACCCGACAGTCACCCTTCATGCACAGAGGTGTATGAGGGTGCCCGTTTCTACCGACATTCCGTCCCTCCGGGACTTCGAAATTGGCACTCCGCAAACCCCGCAGGGGTGCGATGTCGGTAGCAAACCGATCCCCAGAAAGAGAGGAATGCTTTCGACCTGCATACCGGCGACAAGATCGAGTTCGTGCTCGAAAAAGAGGGAGCCATCACCCTCAGGCCCATCAAGAAAAGCGTGGACGATGTTTTCGGCAGGCTGTTCAATCCCGCCGCCACCCAGACCTGCAGCAGCGACACGCTGCTCGCCTGACGGGCAGGTCAGAAATATCCTCTTTTTGTTTTTTTTGTTTGCAAATAAAAAAATGATACCATAAAATAGTATCATGCATAAGCGGCATCAAAAGATTCTTGACCAGATTTTTCAGAATCCGGTTCGATCCGATGTTCAATGGACTGACATCGAGAATCTGCTGAGTGCTCTTGGAGCTGAATTGTCTGAAGGTAAGGGCTCACGGGTTCGCATTGCCCTTAACGGAGTTCGCGCTGTTTTTCACCGGCCACATCCCCAAAAAGAAACAGACAAGGGGGCATTGCAATCAATGAGGCGTTTTTTACAAGAAGCGGGAGTTCGATAATAATGCTGACTTATAAAGGATATACTGGTCATGTTGAATATGATGACGAGGCCGGTATTTTTCACGGTGAAGTGCTGGATACAAGGGATGTCATCACGTTCCAGGGTATGACCGTTGACGAGATAGAGGATGCATTCAGGGCGTCGGTCGATGACTATCTCGAGTTCTGTCAGGAAAGGGGAGAGGAGCCTGACAAGCCGTTTTCCGGTAAACTGGTGCTGAGAATGAGCCCGGAACTGCACCATAAAGTATTCATCAAGGCTACAAAATCCGGAAAAAGCCTGAACAGGTGGATTTCCGATACCCTTGAATCGGCATGACGTTTGCCAAGGCCGCAGAGGGGCAATTTCAGACCCTTTACCTCAACATAGAGCTCCGTAGGAACGGACCCAGCCTCCAGCATGAAACCCGCCGAACGTTGTAATTCCCGTTTCTACCGATATATCGCCCTTACAGGGCTTAGAGCAAATGGGGGAGATACCCGTTTCTACCGACATGCCGTCCCTCCGGGACTTCGAAATTGGCACTCCGCAAACCCCGCAGGGGTGCAATGTCGGTAGAAAGCCGACGCCCGCCCGTCTCCACCTCTGGCTCCGCAGGAGCGGCATGCCTGTCTCGCCTCATGAACCCCTGCGAACGTTGTAATTCCCGTTGCTACCGATATATCGCCCTTACAGGGCTTAGAGGAAATGGGGGAGATACCCGTTTCTACCGAGATGCCGTCCCTCCGGGACTTCGAAATTGGCACTCCGCAAACCCCGTAGGGGTGCAATATCGGTAGAGAACCGACGCCCACCCATCTCCACCTCTGGCTCCGCAGGAGCGGCATGCCTG
>NZ_JBAWHG010000034.1:0-11444 GCF_049593655.1 Chlorobium sp. | reverse complement strand
AGCATGACGGAAAGCTTCCTCTCCATACCCGACCTCCGTGTCCTCTCATACGGGGCCGCCATTGCCGCGGGAGTGCTGCTCTGGCTCCTCGAAGGGCTCTTTCCCTATTTCTCCGGCCGGAAGCGCCGTGGGCTCCATGCAGGGCTCAACCTTTCGATAGCCGCGCTCAACCTGCTGATCCTGCTCCCTTCGGGCATACTCATGTCGGCCGTGCTGAACTGGTCGGGAACGGTCTGGCCGGGAATCCGGATGCTGGGCCTGCCCCCGGCTCTCGAAGCCCTTCTGATCATTTCCGTCATCGACCTGTGGATGTACGTCTGGCATCGGCTCAACCATGAAACGGCGCTGCTCTGGAGATTCCACTCCGTGCACCACAGCGACGCCACGCTCGACGTCACCACCAGCCTGCGGTTCCATTACATGGAGATCGCGCTCTCGGAACTGCTTCGGCTCCCTCTTTTCATGCTGATGGGTGCGGGTATCGAACACCTGCTGCTCTACTCGCTCCTCATGACACCGGTCATCGAGTTCCACCACAGCAACGTCTCCATTCCGCCCGCACTGGATCGTCTTGTCCGGACCGTCATCCCCTCCCCCCTGATGCACCGCCTGCACCACTCGATGCTGCGTGTCGAACACAACACCAACTACGGCAGCATGCTCTCCGTGTGGGACCGTCTCTTCGGCACCTTCCTCCTGAAAGAGAGTCTCGACGGTCTCCGTCCCGGTCTCGACCATGAAAGCAGCTCCGAAAAGCAGCGGCTCCTCGCCCTGCTCCGGAGACCGTTCCTCACATAGCCCCGCTACTGCCGCCGTTCGACCATCACGGACCATACCGGATCGAACCCGTCGATATCGTCGGTCGCACCCGAGGCATCGACGACCGGCCGCCCCTCGTTATACCAGCGGAAGATGCCGCCGCGCAGATTGCGGCAGCTCCTGGCCCCCGCTTTCGTGCACACACGCTCCACCCGTTCCAGCAGTTCCGAGCTGCGCTGGCCTACCGAACAGTAAAAAACCGTATCGCGACCCTCCACGAGAGCGGCGCAGCGAGCCGCGAACTCCTCCGGACCGGTCTCGGGATCGAGACGCACGGCCGAGGCGATATGGCTCCTCTCGTACTCCGAGGCGGTGCGGATGTCGAGCAGCAGAGGCGGGTCCGGTCCGGCAAGCATTGCCGCCAGTTCGTCGGCCGCCAGGTTTTCCACCCGATGCATGCGCCCGATCATCATGATTGCGCCCTCAAGCAGCCAGTCGGAACCGAACATCACCTGAATCCGAAATTTTTCGCAGCCGCCCTGGTGTGCAGGTCTTTGAGGATAACCGCTCCGAGGCTCTGGCTTCCGGCCGTTTCCTGCTCCTTCTGCTGCACCCATTCCTCCCGCTTGCGCCCGAGGTCGGCGATCTGCTGTTTCAATGCGTCGCGTTCCAGTTTTTTCTTCTCTACATAGCCTTCGATCTCCTTGCGCGTCTTGCCCTTCAGCTCGTCGGGAAGGCTCTCCCGCTCAAGCCTGTCTGCCCGCAGGGTTTTGCTGTCGAGGGCGTCCACGAGATCCCATCCGGAAGCCCCGTACAGTTTCGAGCCTTTCGAAGCGGCCCGTTCGGCGGCGACAGGCGCGGAAAGGGCTGCCGCATTCATGTCCTGCTGCGTCTGGCGGGCCTGACGCGCCTTCCCCTCCCTGCCGTAAGGCACATAGGTGGTGTTGATCCGGCTGTTGAGCTGCATGAGATCCTGGTCATAGGGGGTGACGATCCCCTGCGTGGCCATGTCGCTGTCGATGGAGAAATAGCTGCCGCGACCGATCTCGGCCCCTCTTTTCCAGAAGGTATCGACCCCTGTCCGGTAATCCCCGCAGTAGATGGCGTTGACCGTGACATCACGCTCCGCTGCCCAGCGGCAGGCGGCTTCATAGCTCACATCCCCCTGATTGAACGGCTCGTTGCCCGCTATGTAGATCAGTTTCAGCCCCTCACGCGAGCTGTTCCAGTGCAGCCGGTTCAGGCTGCTGCCGATGACATGCCCGCAATACTCCGAGCCGCCGTTGGTCGTGAGCGAAAACAGCGATTCGGAGAGCAGATCGAGGTCCCCGGTAAAAGGCGTTACCTGCCGGATATACCCGGACGAGGGAGAAAGCGAGTTGTTGCCGTACTCGTACAGCGCCACCTGCAGCCGGATATGCTCGCCTCGCTTGTGCATGCGCGACATCTCGTTGACGATGCGCCAGAGCTGGCTTTTTGCCTGGTTGATCAGCCCGTCCATGCTGTTGCTCGTATCGAGCAGGAGCGCAATCTGCACCAGCCTGTAGTCCGACGGGCACCGGCCGTCGACCGGCTTCAGGTTGTCGTACTGAAGCGCGTACTTCTCCATGGTCTTTCCCGGCGGGACTTCCCGAATCGATCCCGGCCCTGATGATCCGGCTGTGGCGGGCCCGGCTTCGAGAACGGCGTTTCCGGGCAGGATGGAAGCGGCCAGAAGGAAAGGCAGCAAACGGTTTTTCATGAGCTATCGTATGAAATGAGGTTGACGAAATTCCGATGATTGTTTGACGCCGACGACAGCACGCTCTTGTGCTCCGGAAGCACGATTCCCGCCAGTTCTCCGCAGCCCCGTTACACCCCCGGGGGGGTTCACGAACATGCCATTACCGTTCCTCTGCCAGGGCGGTAAGATACCGGTGGGTATAGAGCTTGTCGATTGTCGAGAGCTCACGCAGCTGCTCGAAGGTAATCGCCGGAATCCCGTATTGCCGTCGAATACGCCCGATCATCGACATCCACAACTGTGCCGTCATCTCGGCATCCGCCAGCGCACGGTGAAACGTTCCGGTCTCCGGGATGCCCGCATGTGCTACCAGGGTCTGCAGCCTGTGGTTCGGAGAGTCCTGGTAAATCCTTCTCGAAACGAGCAGGGAGCAGCAGCAGGCGCCTTCATATGCCCGTTTCGCCCGTTTCAGCTCGAAATCGAGAAAACGGCGGTCGAATGACGCGTTGTGCGCGACGATATTCCGGCCGGCTATAAACTCCGAAAAATCGGCCATAACCTCTTCGCAGCAAGGCTGGCCTTTGAGCATCCCGTTGGAGATGCCGGTATACCTCTCGATAAACCGGCTGATCCTGAAACCGGGATTCATCAGCTTCTGAAAGCGGTCGACAACCTCCCCATGCTCGAGAAGCACCGCACCGATCTCGATTGCCCGGTCGCCGTAATGCGGCGACAGGCCCGTCGTCTCGAAATCCAGCACCACCACACTGTCCGCCAACGTCTCCTGCATGCAATAGTTACCAGTTATAGATTACGGTTGCCGTCATCACATACCGTCGGTGACTGCCGGTAAAACATCATCATCGCAACATCAAAAACAACGAAGCCCCGCAGTTTCTTGCGGAACCATGTCAATCGGCCGGCTGATCTCAGCGTGCCGATTCCAGGGCAGCGATCCGCGATTCAAGAGGCGGATGACTGCTGAACAGCGCCATCATCCCGCCACCGGCAATCCCGCTGGCCGCCATCTCCTTCGGCAGCCGGCCGGTATCGAGACTTCCCAGCGCCTGCAGGGCGTCGATCATCGGACGCCGGTCGCCCATCAGCGCGGCAGCTCCCGCGTCGGCCCGGAATTCACGCCTGCGGGAAAAGTACATGACCACCATCGTTGCCAGGAGGCCGAACATGATTTCAAAGACAATGCTGCTGATCCAGTAGCCGATGCCGGGGCTGCCGGATTCATCGTCGTCCCGGCGAAGAAAGCTGTCAACCGCGTATGCGCCGAGACGCGACAGGAAAATCACGAAGGTGTTGACCACTCCCTGTATCAGCGTAAGGGTCACCATATCGCCGTTTTCGATGTGGGCGACCTCATGGGCAAGTACTGCCTGAACCTGCTGTTTATTCATGCTCTGCATGAGCCCGGTCGAGACCGCCACCAGCGATCTGTTCCTGCTGGGCCCGGTGGCAAAGGCATTGGGGGCGCCATCGAAAATGGCAACCTCGGGCATCGCCAGACCGGCTTTTTTGGAAAGCTGCCGGACGGTATCGACGAGCCATGACTCGTCCTGGCTGGCGGGGCGCTCGATAACCCGTGCGCCGGTGCTCCATTTCGCCATGGTTTTGGACATCAGGAGCGAAATAAAGGAGCCGCCGAAGCCGATCAGGGCGGCAAATGCCAGCAGCATGCCCATATCCAGCCCGTTGGCGGTCAGAAAGCGGTCTACACCCAGAATACGGGCGCTGACCGACAGCACCAGCATCACTGCAATATTGGTCAGCAAAAAAAGAACCACCCGTTTCATACGAATCCTCCCGTGTCTATGTTTTTATCGATCCCTGTTATGCATGTACCGGGGCTGGCGCTTCGCCATGGCATTCTCCCCGGTCGCCGTTGATAATGTACAAATTCAGCGCATTACATAACCCACAATCCACTGCCTACTGTCTCCGGCAATGCGTATATTGCGAACCGTTTACGGGCATCAACCACGCAACCATACCACGGAGGAAACAACATGCAGACTATTTATGCTGACGGCATCGCAAATATGACTCTTATTGATGGCGTCATACGCATCGACCTTGTCAACGTCATTTCAGTAGAACAGGGCAAGGAGCCCGACATACAGCCGGTTGGACGTCTTGCCCTCTCGCTTCCTGCGCTGATTCGCACACACGACCAGCTTACGAAGATGATCGACAAAATGGTTGCGGACGGCATTCTCACAAAAAATCCCCCACCGGCAAACTGAAGCCTCAGGACTGCCGATTTCCTGCGGGTCGGGCAGTAAGTTGCGGCTTGCCCGGCAGTTGGTTTTTCGCTATATAATTAGTATGCTAATTATAAGCCTATAAACTTATCTGCCATGGAAACATTGACGACCGGAAACATCCGGAGGGGCAACCTCATCTACCGGCTCAACCTCATGACGAGACGCTGGCGCAAGGTACTGGACGCGGCATTCAGGGAGGTCGGGCTGACTGATGCAACCTGGAGGCCTCTTTTGCACCTCAGCCTCCTGGGAGACGGCGTCCGCCAGAAGGATCTCGCCCAATCGATCGGCATAGAGGATCCTTCTCTGGTTCGCGTTCTCGACGATCTTGCAGCCAAAGGGCTCGTCATCAGGGCGGAGGACAAGAGCGACCGGCGGGCAAAGATCCTTAAACTGACGATGGAGGGACACAACGCCGTCGTCAGTATCCGGCGGATCCTCGTGCCTCTCGAAAAAACGCTGCTCGGCGGTTATACGGAAGAGGAGATGCTGCTGCTGGGAAATCTGCTTGAGAGGCTCGAAACGTCGATAAACGACTTTGCCCGGCAGTCGTGACGCATTCGATGCGAAAGACACGGAGCCTCCGCCTGAAAGGCCTCTGGCCTGAGGCGTGGCATGTCGCCAGAAGCGTGGCGGCGGCGCTTGCCGCCTACGCCATTGCCGTTGCGCTGAAACTGGAGAGTCCGTACTGGGCGGCAATGACCTCCATCATCATCATTCAGCCGACCGGCGGGCAGCTGCTCGAAAAAAGTTTTTACCGCTTTGTCGGAACGCTCATCGGTGCGCTGGCCGGATTGCTGATGCTCCTCCCTGCGACCTCATCGCTCAACCTGACGATCATGCTTTGCCTGTGGCTGGGCGTTTGTGTCGGCGCCGGTAACCTGCAGCTCTATGGTTACCGGTCATACGGGTTCATGGTGGCAGGTTTTACGGCGGCCGTGATCGCTCTTGACGGATGGAGCCACCCGGCACGGATCGGCGAGATTGTTTTTGCCCGAATCGGCTGCATCGGCATCGGAATTGCTTTCACAACCATGGTGAACATCTCCTTCACTCCGCGCAACGGCATGAAAAAACTGAAACTGCGCCTGCAGGAAGCGGTTGCCGCGAGCATGGGACTGGTGAGCCTTGTTCTCCGGGACGCCGACCATGCCGGGATCGGGCGAAGCCGTCACGACATTCTTTTCATGCTGGCCGATATCGAGAAAACACTCGACGGCGCAGGAGCGGGAACCCTCGACCTCAAACGGCGCCGTTTCCACATCGAGAACCTGCTCGTCGATCTCCTCTCGCTTCTGGAAACAAGCGTCCTGCTCGAAGGCCGCACCGGGACGAGCGAGGAAGAGAGCGTCCGGATTCGCCGAACCCTTGCCGACCGCCTGGATCAGGTGATCTCCGGTCTCGAACGCGCGTGGAGCCCGATCGCCGCGAACAAGGAGTTCGAAAGGCTCGTCGCCGAAATCGGCACCCAGCTGCCCGTACTCCGGGACTCCCTGCTTGCGCTCCCGGTCTCCCTGGGCCTCGTCCTCGATCGCTGGGACTCAGCGCCCCCGAAAATTCCGGTCGCCGTATCGCGCCCCGTGCTTCGCCAGAGAGACTGGCCCGGCGCCGTGCGCGCCTCGATGCGTACGATCGCAGCGGTCGGCCTCACTGGCGCCGTCTGGCAGCTGACCGGCTGGAAGGAGGGGGCGGCGATGATGCTGGCGACCTCGATCATGGTCAGTGTCTTTTCGACCCATGACCACCCGTCCGTCCTGTTATCGCACATATTCCGGGGAGCTTTTGTCGGCGTCCTCCTTGCCTTTATCTTCCGTCTTTTCGTCATACCGGGGCAAAGCGGCCCCCTCATCCATGGCCTGCTGACCTTTCCCGTACTGGTTGGGGGAATGATCGCCAAAAACCACCGCAAAACGGCGCTCGGGGCCATGGACACGATGATGTTTTTCCTCCTCGTTATGCAGCCGGGCATGCCGATGACCGTGAGCAGGACGGACTTCCTCATGGGAGGAGCGGCCGGGCTTGCCGGTATCGGCGTCGCCCTCGTTTCGTTCCGCTATGTCATTGCGCTCAATCCCGCCTTGCGGTTGCGTTCCATCCTGGTCTCGATTGCCAGTGACCTGCTGCTCATGACCGGGACGGACTCGACGCCGGCTCTGGAGCGGTGCCGGAACCGGACCAGATACCGCGTTCTGCGCATGCTCCACAATGCCAGACTCATGAATCGCGACATGTCCGCCGTCGTCGAGGGCAGTCTCGCGGCACTGGCGCTCAGCGGCTTCCTCAAACGGTTCCAGGAGGGATCGCTCAAGAGCCCTCATTCCGACAGATTCAGGACGATGGTCGATGAACTCGGCACGGCGATCTCGATTTCAGGAATGAACCCGGAGGAACTTATTCCGCTCATCAAGGAGGCTTCGCTTCGATTCAGTCTTCTGGAGCAGGCGGAGGGAAGCTGACCCGCTCCGGTTTTTTCCCGAACGCCCTCCTGAAAGAGGCCCACTCGCTGCCGTCCATCTCCCATTCGCAGTAGATGGCCACCCCGGCATAGTTCCCCGGCGGCGCCCGGTAAGCATCCAGTCCCGCATGAATCCCCGAAAGCGCGTTTCGCAGGTTCTCCGCTTCGGCTATATGGTACCCTGCTCCGGGGTCTTCGTAGGCCGGAACGCCGAAAAGCACCGGCGTCGTGCCGGACCAGTCGAGCACCTGGCGGCTCCAGACCCGCATCACATGGCGGTAGAATCTGGCTGAGCGGACCGACGTGTCGTACATCATGGGCACGATCTGGTCGGTCCGTCGGGCGACCTCGGCGTAATAGGGCTGTTGCCAGTGTACGTTCGAAAACGTGCGGGAACCCTTCGGAGGAGGGTACGCCGCCACGGAAATGATCGTCCCCTCCGGCATTGCCCGGCGAAGCTCGTCGAGCAGCAGAAGGAATGCCTCATTCCCGTCAGGAACGGGTTCGATGTTGAGATGGATGCCGGCAAGCCTCGGGTGCCTGGCGAGCAACTCCGCTACGGAAGACACGAAGGTCCCGCGCCACGCGGCGGAATCCGTAAAGCAGTGCTTCAGGGAAACCCCGCCAACCCACGGCAGCACCCTGAAAACTGAAAACCCGTCGAGGAACCGTTCCGTCTGAAGCGAATCGGCCGGAGCGATCCGGCCGTCGGGAGAGCAGGGGCAGAGATGCGGAAAGACGTCCCTCACCCCGTGCCCGGCGAGGAGAAGTGACAGTTCACGGATACGGGCGTCGTTACGGAACCGCGACCGGTCACGCCGGTTCCGCAGGAACCACCCGTCGTCCCCGAGCCAGCCGTGCTGGAGCCAGATGCCGTTGGTGCGGAGGTCGTACTTCCCTTCCGTAACGGGCCTGCGCACAGCGCACCCCCGCCAGGCAATCGCTGCCGCCATTGCAACCGCCAGCAGCAGCAGAATCCGGGGCAGGAGTTTTCGCATGATGGTATCCGGAATGAGCAGTTCACCTCTTCCGGAAAATAACGAAAAAAAATGACTGACCGATAGCGGCACACGGCGCTACCGGTCAGTCACGGATAACGAGAGAAAGTGCAAGGCCTTGCCTACACGGCCTCGACGCTCTCTTCTGCAAAAGCTTCCTCAGCCTGCGCCCAGTCCTCTTCGGCAGTACCCTCCGGCTCACCATTTGCTTTCCAGATAAAATAGGCGGCAAGCCTGATCTGCTCTTCTCGCTGTTCCGGTGTCAGCGCATCCCGTTCAATCGCATCGTTTGACATGGCAGTAATCCGTTTCGTGTTTTCCGAACCTGTAAGACACCTTTTTTCATCTTTCCTCTCGCATTCACTTCTCTAACAACAACGGCACAACGGTTATGTTACGGCTTTTTCCGAATCGCGGAAAGCGTCCGTACGTTACGTTAAGGTAAACAATACAGCTCCCGCTTACCGCCCACTGCCTACCGACTACCGGCTACTGACTACCGATGGTAAAACCTTGACGGCCCCTGCAGCACCTCCCATTCGCTTTCCCGAAAAACAGAGCGGCAGCTGACCACGCTTTCGCCTCTTCCCTCCTCCGTCTTCGCCTCAACGTCACGGGGGTTGGCTCCCACTTCGGCCCAGAACAGGTTTGCGCCGGCGATAGCGCCGAGCGTGCATGGTTCATGGGTGCAATTTCCCGAAACGCTCCTCGGCATACCCAGTCTCGTAACGGCAACGATCTGGGCCATCCGCAGCTCGCTGATGATGCCGAGCGCGGCCAATCGGGTGCCCGGAATGGGAATTCTGCGCGCCGCACCGCTATAGGCAGGATTGAACGACGCGGTGAATGCGATCATATCGGCAAGCTCCTCGTTGGTATGTTCGGGCCCAACCGGCTCCACGCATGTTCCGACTTCGAGACCGGCCTCCCTGAAATTCTCGATACTCCGCTTTCTCCTGCCGGCATCGAGGGTGGTATCGACGCCTTCGCGGAGCCGAAGCGCGTGATACACGCCGGTGAACCCGGCATCCTTTAGCTTCACGGCGCTTTTGAGCGACTGGTCGCCGACATTGGCAATCAAGGTCGTTTCCGGCTTCAGGTTCTTGCGCACCTCCCCCGATATTTCCAGAAAACGCTCAAAGGGATAGTGGGCCGTCGACATAAGAAAAAGCGCGTTCGCGCCGTCCGTTTCGAACTGCCGCGCATAAGCGACGGCCTGGTCGGGACTCAGCACGGTTGTATCGGTGAAAACCCCGTTCACTTCCGCAAACGAGCAAAACAGGCAATCGCAGCTGCAGGGCGCAAGATTGAGGGCGAACTGTGCATGGATTTCGGCTTTTCCCTGCGATACCTCCTTCGATATCCGGTTTGCTTCAGCCATAACCAAATAGGCGTCCGAAGAATCAGGCGAAAGAGAAAGCAGAAAAACCAGTTCGTCGCGCGAAAGCGATTCGCCCGCCCCCGTCCTGTTCAGCAGATCATGAGTTTTCATCGACTTTCACCGTTAGATTTGTAAATGTCCGTAACAAAAGTAGTTGTCTCAACGAAAAGCGGGATGGGGCTTTCCTGAAAATATAGCCATAAAGCCTCAGGCAACAAGGGTGCCCCGTGCATGCCCGGCGAACAGGGAGGCTTTTTCAGGCTCGTTGAGGTCTCTTTCGGGACTTTGCGTATATTGCGGCCCGTTTTATGGGAACCGCTGCAAAGGAGTACAATGACTTTTCACCGGTTCCGGCGAGTCATACCGAAATCCCGTAAGTTCATGGATACCAGAGCGTCATTGTCCGAAAGCCCAGTCATAATCGCAGATCGTGAAGCATGGGAGGAGATCAATCTGAGGGATGCCGGAACGGTCGAGGTTGAAATAGGCTTCGGCAGCGGCGAGTATCTGCTCAGAAGGGCGTCGCAATACCCTGACAGACTCTTTATCGGCATCGAAAAGAAACCCGGCATGATAACGGAGGTCGCAAAAATGGTCGCGAGCCGTAACCTCGACAACATCCGCCTGCTCGAGTCGTGCGCCAGGGAGGCCTTCACCGAGCTGTTCCCCGCCTGTTCGGTTTCACGGGCCTATTCGCTCTTTCCCGATCCCTGGCCAAAAAGAAAGCACAGCAAGTACAGACTCTTTTCGCCGCAGTTCCTTCGCCTGCTCAACAACCGGCTTATTTCGGGCAGCGAAGCGCTCATCGTGACCGACAGCGAAGATTACTGCAACTGGGTGCTGACGCAGCTCCCCGGCACCGGCTTCGAGGTTGAAAACGGCACCATACCGCCGCAATTCGACACCCGGTTCGAGCGGAAATGGCTGAAGCAGGAGCTGCGCACCTTCTTCAGGATTCTGCTCAGGAAAACAGAGCACATCGAAGCCTGAACGCCGCGGAATCAGCAGGATAACCCCCACCGCCATCAACCTGTTCAGTAGGTTTTCGTCATATCGCTATCCACGCAGATAATAAAATCGGCACGTCCCCTGTGCTGTGCCTCCAGATGCCGGATATCATGCTGTTCAACCGTGGTGATGGTCAAGTATCGCAGGGAATCATTCTCACGCCGCAAATAGAATAGAATTCCTTCATGAAAATCCGAATGGTACGCCCCGTTGAAGTGAAGAAAGATATGGCCGGGCTTATGGTTCAGCAGAATAAAATGGGCCATCGTGGCATCCTTGATGGCCTGGGCCTTGACCAGTTCGGGAGTCCCGTGTTCACCCGCCATCGTCAGAATGTTCCTGTACCCCGGCAGTTCAGGATCGAAATGAACCGGCAGTGGAGCAATCCACTTTTTTTCTTCATCGCCGAGCTTCTCCAAGGCGGCAAAGCCTCCGTTTTTATGGACCAGCTGAGCGAATCTTTTCGGGATATTCGTTCCGATAAAGCGTATCCGGTGATCTCTGGCGAAATCCACCAGCGGAGCATAATCGGTTTTATTGTTCGACCACAGACTGACGAGAGAATTCAGCCTGGAGTAATCGATCAGGCCCGACAGGTAATCGTCGAGCGCCTTCTGATTGTCGGCCTCGAACATTTCGGCGCCCATAATCAGTTTTTTCCTTTTGTGCAGATCCTTGGTCAGCTCCAGCTGCAGCCAGTGTGCAATGGGGTTGTCGTGCAACTCCCCGAACAGGACGACGTCGCTTTTCTTCGCCTTTTTCAGCAGCTTATGATAGCTCACCTCCCTGCCGGCTTTATCGTAGAGCACAAATGCCGCCTTATCATGTCCGTATGCGTCAATAC
>NZ_JBAWHG010000033.1:0-26678 GCF_049593655.1 Chlorobium sp. | reverse complement strand
GCCCTGAGATAGCACGCTTGAAAAAAACGACAGGAAAAGATAAGCGCCGGAAATCGATCTTCAAAGCCCTGAAACTGCTGTCCGTCATGTTTCTTGATGATGTGCCGCTTCTGAAAACTTTTTTGATCCTGCCATGCATGAACTTTTTTCCGCTTCGGAAATGTTATTTTCCGGCAGGGCAGTACCCGGAAACTGCATGACGTTGCCTTACCGCCCTGTAAAACACGTCTGACAAACTGAAAACCAACCATAAAAGGAGAAAACAATATGCAGAAATGGGTATGCGTGCCTTGCGGCTATGTCTACGATCCCGAAGTAGGCGATCCTGACAGCGGCGTTGAACCGGGAACCGCTTTCGAAGACATTCCCGAAGACTGGGTCTGTCCGGTATGTGGCGTGGATAAAACCCTGTTCGAGCCCTACGACGAGAGCCGCGCCAGGTAATTGCCATGGAAGCAGACGCAGCGCCGGAATGGGCGCTGTTTCTGTTTTCCGCTTCCTGCCTGCCTCAAATCTCAGTGCCGTCTGAGCAGGGCCTCTATCCTTTCGGCAAACTCTTCAAGATTGAACGGCTTGGTAATGTAGTCGGCCGCGCCGAGCTGCAGCCCTTTCTCACGGTCTTCACTGCCATCCTTGGCCGTAAGCATGACAAGAGGGATATCCCTGTACCCGGGGTTGCCCTTGATGAGAGCCGTCAGTGAGAAACCGTCCATTCCGGGCATGGCGATATCGACAACCAGCAGGTCCGTTTTTTCACCCCGGCCCAGAATGTCAAGAGCTTCAGCTGCATCTCCGGCAGTGAGAACGGTAAACTTTCTGCCGAGATTATGGGCAAGAAGTCGTCTGATGTTCGGAGAATCATCGACGATGAGTATGGTATGCTGTTTCATGAGCGCTCCTGTTTACAGGCTTCAGGTTTTCATCAATAACGGCAGTCGAACCATGAACATCGTGCTCTGGTTCGGGACGCTCCGTACCTCGACCGTTCCGTCATGAGCCGCAACGATCTCCTTCACGATGGAAAGACCGAGTCCGGTTCCATCGACGGCCTCTCCGGGACGTTCAACCCTGAAAAATTTTTCAAATATTTTCTCGATATCCTCCGGAGGAATTCCCGGCCCGCTGTCCTCAACGCTGAAAAGCGCCGAGCGCTCGTCGCAGGAAAGACGTACCTGAACGAGACCCCCTCTCTGCGTGAATTTCAGCGCGTTGCCGATGATGTTGATGGCTACCTGTTTCAGGGCATCCTGATCGGCAAAAATATGCTTCATCGGCGCACTGACCTTCAGGCGCAGTTCAATATTTTTTTCATCGGCCTTGATTTTCAGGCTGCGGCATACGTCCGAAATGGTGATCGACGGATCAATACCGGTTTTTTTGTAGGAGACCCGCCCCGAATCGATTCTGGAAATCATCAGCACATCCTCGATCAGGGCGGAAAGCCGTTTGCTCTCATCGTGAATGATCGAGATAAACTCCATCCTGGTGTCCCGTTCGAGCTCGTCCTGTTCCCGGAGAAGGGTGCCGGTAAATCCGAGAATCGAGAAAAGCGGCGTACGCAGCTCATGAGATACCGTGGAAATAAAATCGTTTTTCAGCCGGATATTTTCCCTGACAAGCCGGTCTGAACGCTTCTGCTGGGTAATATCACGGAAAATCCCTACAAAACACCGGAAATGCTCCGTCGTGAAGGTTGCCGAACTGATGTGCACATCGATGCGGATTCCCTGCCGCGTCACGATCTGGCTTTCCAGCGTTGCCGACTGCCCGGTGCAGGCTTTCCGGAAATAGGCCACACCCTCATCGCGAAGCTCTTCAGGATAAAGATCCCCGATATGCAGACGGGAAAACTCCTCGGGGGTATAGCCGAAAAAGAGCTGACCCTGGCGGTTCCACTCGACGAGAACACCGCTTTCAGCATCGGCAACAACAATGGCGTCCGGAATAGCCTGAAAAAGGTCGAGATACTTTTTCCGGTTTTCACGAAGCTTCCGCTCGGTCTCCTTCAGTTCGGTAATATCGACCACGATCCCCCTGAACCCGCCGGATCCGATCCTTCCGGTGATCGGCGAAATGTAAACCAGCGCAGGAAATCCGGAGCCGTCTCGCCTGAAGACCGTAAATTCGTGAGTACCCGGAGAACCTGACGTTTTTCTTGTCCTAAGACCGAGCCTGAGGCGGTTTTTATCTTCGGGAGCAAAAAACTGCAGGGCATGGAGACCCCGCTTCAGCTCTTCCATACTGTAGCCGAAGGTACTGAACCCTGCACGGTTTGAATAGGTGATACAGCCTTTACTGTCGGTTTCAAAAACCGGCTGCGGCAAAAGATCGGCAAGGTCCCTGAATCGCTGATTACTTTGCAGAAGGGCTTCCTGGTTTTTTCTTGCTTCCGTAATATCCTGGATAAACGCAAGAATATGGGTTACCGACACGCCCTGGCTCGCTACCGGGCTGATAATCGCATGTTCCCAGGCAAGTTCCCCGTTCAGCTTCTGATTGAAGAAATCCCCCTGCCAGACCTGCCCTGAAACGATGGAATTCCTGAATTTCTCCGACAGACTTCCCGGCCGGGCGTCATCATCGAAAATATTTTCCTGAGGCGCACTGCTGCCGGTCAGGGCACTCCGGAAAACGGTGAACGACCGATTGGCATACTCTATACGTCCGTTGTTATCGGTAATGACGACCGCCACGGGGCTCTGATCCACTGCTGCAGACAGCAGGCGAACCTTCCGGCGGAGAGAGGATTCGGAAAAAGCGTTTTTCAGTACGATTTGCAGCCGCCGGGCATCGACAGGCTTGGTCAGGTAATCATACGCGCCCATTTTAATGCACTGCACAACCTTATCGATATCTCCGGAACCGGATATCATGATAACCGGAAGCGCATCGTTGTTCTCCATCAGAAAACGCAGCACATCGATACCATCTTTTCCCGGCATCGTGATATCGAGAAGAAGCGCGTCGAACGGAGATGACTGCAGCAGCGAAATGGCCTCGCTCCCAGAGGACACCGTAACCGGATGATAACCGAGCCGGCCGACAATACGGGAAACCGTCTCCCGAATGAGCTCGCTGTCGTCGGCAATCAGAACCGTTGTGTGATCGTCAGCATGCGGCATACGTCAGCAGATTGGAGCGTTGCCTGGTAAATACACGGATATGGGAAGAACCGGAATCGCCCGTGACGGGCATTCCCTGACAAAAGGCACTGTCCGTCTCAGTCGCAGAAAAGCACCTTGTACTCCCTGCTGACAAAGGTATTGGCAAGACGCCTCAGCTTCAGGGCGCTCTGGTGCTCTTTTTCGAGCACCTTCCATCGGTGCTCGTCGGTTGATTCCTTTCCTCTGAGCTTCTGGTTCTTTTTTGTCTCGTAATAGGTCAGATCGATGTACACCCCGAGGTCGATGCCATCTGTTGAAATGGCGTAAAGCCCGTCAATGATGAGCAGTTGAATGGGGAAAAAATCGGTGATCAGGAGATCGACCTCTTCGGTGATGATATCCACACAGGGCATACTCGCCTTGCGGCCTTTACGAAAATCCTCGATATTGCGATGCAGCCAGGCATGATCGTACTCGTCGGGGCCGACCGACTCGAAATTGTTTCGCTCGCGCTCCTCGCGCCTCCGCTGCGGCTCCACCCTGTAGTAGTTGTCGGTATGAAGAATCTTAACCCTTATCCCCTCTTTTTTCAGCACAAGGGCAAGCGAATGGGCCAGCTCGGATTTTCCCGCACCGGACTCACCCGAAATAGCGACAATGAAGCGGTATCCGGGACACGTTTCGGCTTTTGCCTCTCTTTCAACAAGCACCCTTTCGGAAATCGCCTCGGCGGCCTTCTTGTGTTTGTTGCTGATAAGCAGAATGTCGCTTAACACGGCATTTGGGGATTAATCATGTTGCAGGTTGAAAAACGCACGACCGTCAAGGGAGTCACTGCAGGCCGGAAGAAGCGGCCGGCACATGCCGAAGCACAGTGGCAATATAGAAAAAACGCATGATCATTCGGCTTTTCCGGCTCCCGAGCGTTTTTTTCGGCATCACGGCGCCAGCGAGCGCATTGCTTGCTGCCGCATGAACACCAGCTTCCACGGACGATATCGTGACGTAAAGCCACGCTCCCTGCTGTTATGGAATACAGAACGGCGCTCGGGATCAGAAGATATACCGCCGCTGCAACGGTCGCCACGTACAGCGTACAGAACAGAGAGACAGCAGGGCTCAAACTGTATCTATGGGTTCGGCAGCACAAAAACAGAAAAAGCAGAAGCTCGTCATGATACTTCTGCCTTTTTGTGCTCCGCGAGTAGGATTCGAACCTACAACCCTTCGGTTAACAGCCGAATGCTCTACCATTGAGCTATCGCGGAATCTTGTCGAAGCCGGATTTTTCTGCGAATGGGCTGTTAATATACACTCCTTTTTATGATTTCCAAACGACCCCTGCCCGATTTTTTCATTTTTTCTCCCGTTTGCCGGGCTCCCGCCTTTCATTTTCCATAATAATTTTCGTACATTGGTGTTCTTTTACTGAAAAGGGGGGTGTATGCATAAAGAAAAGGCCTTGATAGAGGTCCGGATCGCGGGCCTTATGCAGGGAACCCATACATTTGATTTTACCTGCAGGGCCGGAGACTTCAGGGGTCAGGAACTGGCTGAAAGCGTATTTACCGGAGACATTGCCGTAACGGCAATTGCAGAAAAGACCGAGAATGAACTGACGGTCACCATACGGACTGCGACGGTAGCCGATTTCACCTGCGACATCTGTCTTGCTCCCCTGAAAAGGGAAATCAGGGGAGAGTATCGGGTTTATTATCTATACAGCGCGGAAGAAGAGAATACGGAATACATTGATGAAGAGCACCGGCTGATCGACACGAACACGGTATCCATCGATCTGACGGAAGATGTACGCGAAACCCTGCTGCTCGCACTGCCTATGAAGGTCACCTGCACCGGAAATCCTGAATGCCGGCTTTACGGCAGCGAGTCAGGACAGGAGGATTCCCGTGTCGAGGAGAGAAGCTCGTGGCAGGAATCTCTTGAACAGCTGAAAAACAAGTATCGTTAACCGACTATAAAATCAGAGGACAACCATGGCAAATCCGAAAGCCAAAATGTCTAAATCCAGAAGGGATAAAAGACGCGCCCAGTTCAACGCCCGCACGAAAGCGGCAACAACCGTTGTCTGCCCGAATTGCGGAGAACCTACCCTTCCGCACCGCGCCTGCCGTCATTGCGGCCATTACCGCGGCAGATCGGTAGTAGCCAAATCCGCCAACAGCTGATAACACCAGAGGACAACCCCTTCATGCTGACCATTGCTGTTGATGCCATGGGTGGAGACAATGCTCCTGCCTGTGTAATCGAGGGAACCATTCAGGCTTTACGGGAGAGCGGCAACAGATTTTCTGTTGTGCTGATCGGACAGTCCGAAAAAGTTGAACACCTTCTTGCCCTGCAGGATACCCGGGGGCTGAACCTCAGGTTCATGCATGCGCCTGAAGTGGTGACCATGGACGACATTCCTGCCATCGCTGTCAAATCCAAACAGGAATCATCTCTGGTCAGGGGACTGAAAATGTGCAGGGCCAAAGAGGCCGACGCCTATGTCAGCGCAGGAAATACCGGCGCCCAGATGGCCGCATCGCTCTTTGTGCTCGGCAGGCTTCCAGGCGTGCTGCGACCGACGATTTACGCCTATTTCCCCAGAATACAGGAAGGGCTCACCAACATTGTCGATGTCGGCGCCAATATGGACTGCAAACCTGAACATCTGGTGCAGTTCGCCGAAATGCTGACCATCTACCAGCGCTATGGAGCCGGTATCGAAAAACCGGTAACCGGCCTGCTCAATATCGGTGAAGAGGAGGGCAAAGGCTCCGAAGTCCTGAAACAGGCCTATAAACTGCTCAAAGAAGCGGACAGCAGGGGAAAAATAAGCTTCGCCGGCAACATCGAGGGCCACGACATACTCAAGGGTAATGTCAGCATCGTCGTCTGCGACGGGCTTGTCGGCAATACCATTCTGAAGTTCGGCGAAAGCATTCCCGGATTTCTTGGAGCGATTTTCAAGCCGGCAGTGCAGAAGCTCGTCGCCTCGGGAGAACTTGATGAAAAATCTGCGGCTGCAGCTTCACAGGTCTTCAAAAGCATGTTTGAGCCTTTTGATGTGGAAAAATTCGGAGGCGTACCGTTCCTCGGTGTTGACGGCATCTCTATTGTCGGTCACGGACGCTCTTCGTCGCGAGCTATCAAGAATATGATTTTCATGGCCGAGCATATGATCGAAAAACAGGTCAACGCACGCATTGCCGAAGTACTCTCCGAAGCATAATCACTGTTCTTCCGTCACGACCCGGAGCCGCACGACTCGCTGCCATGCAGCAGATCAGGAACAATCCACTATGAAATAACCGCATAGAACGCATGAAAGCTGCAATAACGGCGACAGCCAAATATTTACCCGACGGCGTGGTCACCAATCATGACCTTGAACGGATGTTCGAAACCAACGACGAGTGGATTCGTTCAAGAACCGGAATCAGTGAGCGCCGGATCATGGAGGATCCCTGCAAGGCTACATCGTTCCTGTGCGGAGAGGTTGCAAAACAGCTTCTCGAAAAAAGAGGAATCGGGGCCGATGAGGTCGAGCTCATCATTGTTGCGACCATGACTCCCGACATGCTCTTCCCTTCGACAGCCTGCCTTGTTCAGGATATAATCGGCGCCGGCAACGCATGGGCCTTCGATCTGAATGCCGCCTGCTCAGGCTTTATTTTCGCGCTCAACACCGCGACCCGCTTTATTGAATCCGGAGCGCACAAAAAGGTAATGGTCATCGGCGGCGACAAGATGTCGTCCGTCGTCGATTATACCGACCGTTCTACGGCAATACTCTTCGGTGACGGCGCTGCAGGCGTCCTGCTTGAACCGGCCGAATCGGACGACTACGGCGTTCTTGACGCCAGGCTCTATTCCGATGGGACGAACGGCAAGGATCATCTGCTCATGACCGGAGGCGGAAGTCTCCATCCTGCGTCCCATGAGACCGTTGAAAAACGCATGCATTTCATCCATCAGGACGGACGGCAGGTCTTCAAATCGGCAGTCACCGCAATGGCCGATACCGCAGCGGAGATCATGCAGCGCAACAATCTCGATGCCGAAAACATCGCATGGCTGATTCCCCACCAGGCCAATCAGCGCATTATACAGGCAACTGCCGAACGGATGGGCCTCGGCATGGAAAAGGTGATGTCGAACATCGCCAACTACGGCAACACCACTGCCGGAACGATTCCCATCTGCCTTGCCGAGCTGGATGAACAGGGGAAACTGGCTCGGGGCTCGAATCTCGTGCTGGTCAGTTTCGGAGCAGGCTACACCTGGGGCGGCATGTATATCAAATGGCAGTAACCTACACTCACCTCAGCACAGAAACAGGGCATTCATGAAAGCATATGTTTTTCCGGGACAGGGCTCCCAGTACTGCGGCATGGGCCGGGATATCTTTGAAGCCTTTCCTGCGGCAAAAGAGCTGATGCAGAGAGCCGACGAGGTACTCGGCTTCTCCATCAGCGCAATCATGTTCACCGGCAGCGAGGATGAACTGCGCCAGACCCGCTATACCCAGCCGGCCATTTTCCTGCACAGTATCGCCATAGCCTCGCTGCTCGGCAGCGAAGGAGTCGCCATGACGGCAGGGCACAGTCTCGGCGAATACAGCGCACTCTGCTTTGCCGGCGCAATCGGCTTCGATGACGCCATGCGCATTGTGGCCAGAAGAGGCGAACTGATGCAGAATGCAGGACAGCAGAATCCCGGAACCATGGCCGCGCTTATCGGCATGCAGGACAGCGCCGTGGAAAACCTGCTGGCGGAAGCCTCTTCGGCCGGCATCGTCCAGGCGGCAAACTTCAACTCTCCAGGTCAGGTGGTTATTTCCGGCGATGTCGCCGCGGTAAAAAAGGCAATTGAACTGGCGCCTTCGTTTGGAGCGAGAATGGCCAGGGAGCTGGTGGTTTCAGGGGCATTCCACTCCCCTCTGATGAAACCTGCAGAACAGGAACTTGCCGCAGCGCTCGAAAATATAGAAATCAGGGATGCACGGATTCCGGTCTGCATGAACGCCGTTGCCGAGCCGGTTACCGCCGCTCCTGAAATCAGAAAAAACCTTATCATGCAGCTCACCAGCCCGGTTCTATGGACACAGTCCATAGAGGCGATGGTCAGCGGAGGCATCAGGGAGTTCATCGAGATCGGCCCGCAGAAGGTTCTGCAGGGACTGATCAAAAGAATTGATAAATCGGTCACAGGCAGCGGCATCGATACCGCTGAAGACATTCGCCGGGTTATGTGAACTTGACAGAAAGAGTGCATATTCATTAACAGAAGAGAACCTACCATGTTTGAAGGAAAAATTGCAGTGATTACGGGTGCTGCCAGGGGGATCGGGCAGGCTATAGCCTTCGATCTCGCCGAAAAAGGGGCAGCAGTGGTTGTTTGTGACATCAAGGAGGAGTGGCTGGCTGAAACTGCCGAGGGAATCAGAGCCCGCGGACGCGAAGTGTGGTGCCGGGAACTTGACGTCACCAATGCCGGGGAGGTACAGAACGTATTCGCTGAAATCGCTGAAACCACCGGAAGAATCGACATTCTGGTCAACAATGCAGGCATCACCCGCGACGGCCTTCTGATGCGGATGAGTGAAGAGGACTGGGACGCCGTGCTCACCGTAAACCTGAAAGGCACCTTTGCGTGCACAAAAGCCGTAACCCGCACCATGATGAAGCAGCGTTCCGGCGCGATCGTCAACATCGCCTCGGTTATCGGCCTTATGGGCAATGCCGGACAGGCCAATTATGCCGCATCGAAAGGCGGGGTCATCTCCTTCACCAAATCGGTGGCCAAGGAGTTCGCTTCGCGCAATATCCGCGTCAATGCGGTAGCCCCCGGCTTCATCGCATCGAAAATGACCGATGCGCTCACCGACGAGGTCCGCAATAAAATGCTCGAGGTCATCCCGCTGGCTCGCTTCGGCCAGCCTGAAGATGTTGCAAGAGTAGTCTCGTTCCTGGCCGGAAACGATGCCGCCTACATCACCGGAGAGGTAATCAACATCAGCGGCGGCATGGTCATGTAATTTGGGCAAGCCTATTTTCTTTGTATATTATTTAACGATTTCATTTTTTTTAATCCGCAACAAACCACTAAAAAGGAGAACACAACAATGAGCGACGCTGAAATCAGAGATAAGGTATATGATATTATTGTCAGCAAAATGGGTGTCAACAAAGACCAGATCAAGCCGGAATCGAAGTTTTCCGATGATCTCGGTGCAGATTCTCTCGATACCGTCGAACTGATCATGGAACTCGAGAACGAGTTCGGCGTTCAGATTCCTGACGAAGATGCTGAAAAGATCAGCACCGTCCAGCAGGCTATCGATTACATCGTTAAAAAGTAACGTTACTTTCTTTTCGGGCTTCACAGCCTGAAACAACATTAAAATCGCACAGATGGGTCAGGAACGCAAAAGAGTTGTCGTTACGGGAATCGGAGTTTTAGCCCCCATAGGTCTCACCAGGGACGAGTTCTGGAGCGGGCTGGTCGAGGGAAAAAGCGGCGCTGCGCCCATTACCTATTTCGATACCACTGATTTTGCGACCAAGTTTGCCTGCGAGCTGAAAAATTTTTCCGCCGTCGATTACATCGACAGGAAAGCAGCCGACCGCATGGACCCTTACTGTCAATATGCCGTTATTGCCGCAGAACAGGCCCTGAAAGATTCGGGGCTTGACCTGCAGGCAATCGACCCCCTCAGGATCGGCGTCGTGCACGGCTCGGGCATAGGGGGCATGACCACCTACGACCAGCAGTTCCGGGCTTATCTCGAAAAAGGACCGAGAAGAATCAGTCCGTTTTTCATTCCCATGCTTATCCCCGACATCGCAGCCGGGCAGATTTCCATGAAATTCGGCCTGATGGGCCCCAACCATGCTACAGCGTCAGCCTGCGCCACATCCCTGCACGCCATTATCGATGCATGGATGATCCTGCAGCTCGGCATGGCCGACTACATGGTATGCGGCGGTTCGGAAGCCCCGATCACTCCGATGAGTGTCGGCGGGTTCAATTCTGCCCGCGCCCTTTCGACGGCAAACGACAGGCCTGAAAAGGCATCACGCCCCTACGACCGGGACCGTGACGGCTTTGTCATGGGAGAAGGCGCCGGATCGCTCATCCTTGAAACCCTTGAATCGGCAAAAGCGCGTGGAGCCAAAATCTACGGCGAGATCGTCGGCGTGGGAGCTACCGCTGATGCCTACCATCTGACTGCCCCCCATCCAGAAGGAGCCGGAGCGGTCAATGCCATGAAAGCCGCGCTCTCCATCGCAGGTATCGAACCGGAAAGCATCGACTACGTCAACACGCACGGCACGGCCACACCTCTTGGAGATATCGCCGAAATCACGGCGATCAAGAAGGTGTTTGGCGAACATGCCCCAAAGCTGAGTATCAGCTCTTCGAAGTCGATGACCGGGCACCTGCTCGGCGCAGCCGGCGTCGTGGAATCGATCGTCTGCCTGCTGGCCATGCAGAACGCCACCGTTCCGCCGACCATCAACAACGACAATCTCGATCCCCAGATCGATCTCGACATAACGCCAAACAAGCCGAAAAAGCGCTCGATCGGTTATGCACTGAACAATGGATTCGGTTTCGGCGGCCATAACGCAACGCTGATTTTCAGAAACGCAGCCAATCTCTGACTATGATCCTCCTGTTATGGAGCAGTTCTGGCAGAAACTGACATCCCTTGCCTTTCACCGCGCGCTCTCCGGCGGCAATGGTGAACATGCTTCCACCCGGAGGCCCAAGAATCTTCTGCCGGAAAATTTCAACCGCTTTCTTCAGCAGGTTACCGGCGGACCGGGAGATAACCCGGAAATTTACCTGACGGCATTCACGCACCGCTCCGTCACACACGACCCTCAGACCTCGGCCACCCAGTCCAACCAGCGCCTCGAATTCCTTGGCGATGCCGTACTCGGTCTGGTCATTTCGGAGTATCTTTACCGCGCCTTCCCCGAGAGCGCCGAGGGCGACCTGTCGAGCAACCGTGCGAAAATCGTCAACCGGAAAGCCCTTGCAGGCTTTGCCCAGGACATGGGACTCGGAGAGCATCTCATTATCGGGGAATCCGCCGACCACAGCAAGATACGATGCAGCGAATCGGCTCTTGCCGATGCATTCGAATCACTCACCGGCGCAATCTATCTCGACAAGGGGCTCGATGCCGCACGGAAATTCGTTATGGAACAGGTTATCGGGCATGTGGATTTCAAGAGTATTGTCGCTTCGGAACACAACTACAAAAGCCGTCTGATCGAATATACCCAGTCTTACCACATTCCGCCTCCGGTCTACACCGTCATAGCTCAGGAGGGGGCCGAACATGAAAAGATATTCACGATCGAAGTGGCCTGTGCCGGCATCGTGTGCGGCAGGGGAACGGCTCCAAGAAAAAAGGATGCCGAGCAGCTTGCCGCCAGAGAGGCCATCGACACGCTTCTGCAGGCCGAGCAGCACCCTTCGCCGGAGAAGTAACGATCTCTTTTCCTCCGCCGGGGTTTGAGCATTTCGCCACAGTGCTCTATATTGCCTATCATCAAGCCATTCAGACACCTCACGACGCTGTGCAACCATGAGAGAAAAACTGATTTTCGATTTATCCAGGGAAGGCCGCAAAGGATACAGCCTCTCCGGCAACGACATTCCCGAACTGTCGCTGGAAGCCGTTATTCCGGAAAAGTTCCTGCGAACCGAACCTGCCGACCTGCCGGAAGTGCCGGAAAGCGAGGTAGTCAGACACTTCATCAGGCTCTCCAACCTGAACTATCATGTAGACAAGAACATGTACCCGCTGGGCAGCTGTACCATGAAGTACAACCCTAAAGTCAATGATGCGGTCTGCGACCTTCCGGGGTTCAGCGAACTGCACCCCCTGCAGCCGGAAAAGACGGTTCAGGGAGCCCTGCAGATGATGTACGAACTCAGCGGCATGCTTGCCGAAATAGCCGGCATGGCTGCCGTTACCCTGCAGCCGGCTGCAGGCGCTCACGGCGAGCTTACCGGTATTCTTCTCATAAAAAAATACCACGAGGCAAGAGGCTCCAGGCGCCGCAAACTCCTTGTCGTTGATTCAGCCCACGGCACCAATCCCGCCTCTGCAGCTATCGCCGGCTACGAGATCGTATCGGTGAAAGGCGCCCCCGACGGACGCACCGATATCGAGGATCTCAAGGCGAAACTTGACGGTGACGTAGCTGCTCTCATGCTCACCAACCCGAATACCATAGGTCTCTTTGAAAAAGATATCCTGACCATTTCGCAGCTGGTGCATGAAAACGGCAGCCTGCTTTACATGGACGGAGCGAACATGAATGCACTGCTCGGCATCACCCGCCCAGGCGATATGGGATTCGACGTCGTACACTATAATCTTCACAAGTCCTTTTCGGCCCCTCACGGAGGCGGTGGCCCGGGAAGCGGCCCGGTCGGAGTCTCTGAAAAACTCATTCCCTACCTGCCGGTACCTGTCGTCGAACGAATTGCAACCGAAGATGGAACCACCTACAGGCTCAATGCGGATCATCCCGAAAGCATCGGGAGGATGATGAATTTCTACGGAAACTTCTCGGTGCTCATCAGGGCGTACACCTACATCCGCATGCTCGGCGCCGCCGGACTCAGAAGGGTTTCCGAGAATGCCATCATCAATGCGAACTACCTGCTCTCCCGCCTCGACGGCCGGTATGACCTTCCCTACCCGAAACCGGTCATGCACGAGTTCTGCCTGTCGGGAGACCGTCAGAAAAAAGCGCACGGAGTAAGGACGCTCGATATAGCCAAAAGACTGCTCGATTACGGATTTCATGCCCCGACCATCTATTTCCCGCTCATTGTCAGTGAAGCGCTGATGATCGAGCCGACGGAGACGGAAACAAGAGAGACGCTCGACCAGTTTGCCGAAGCGCTGATCGACATTGCCGATGAGGCGGCAACCTCGCCCGAACTGATACTTGCGGCGCCGGTGAACACGCCGGTCAGACGGCTCGACGAGGCGCAGGCTTCGCGACAGCTGAACATTTGCTGTACCCTCTGAAAGAGGGACTGCGGGAGAGGAGTGCTGCGGGGGGTGTCTGAAAAAACATGCCCCCGCCAGTGAAGCCGGGAAGTAACGAAAAGTTCACATAAATGATTTTGCTGCAGCATTATCCGGGCGTATACTCTAATCAAAACCGGGGAGATGTCCTTGCTCAGTTCAAAAGTTCTGGTACTGAACAGCAGTTACGAACCTCTAAGTATCTGCGACGCACGGAAGGCATTTCTTCTGCTCTTCTGCGGCAAGGCCGTGCCTGTTGCCCACCACCCTGAAAAGATGTTCTGCAGCGTTTCCAGCCGTTTTCCCCTGCCGAGCATCGTCCGCCTGAATGTATTTGTCCGCGTACCTTTCAAGAAAATCATGCTGAACCGGAAAAACATCCTGAGAAGGGATGGCCTCCGCTGCCAGTACTGCGGACGTACCGACCAGCCTCTGACGGTCGATCATATTCTTCCCCGCTCCCGTGGCGGCGAGGATTCATGGGAGAACCTCATTACCGCCTGCCGGAGATGCAATACGAAAAAAGGCAGCAGAACCCCCTCCGAAGCAGGAATGACCATTCTCTCCAGACCGGTACGCCCCAATCATATCGTCTTCATGCAGCAGTTCACGGCTGCCGTATCGGATGAGTGGAAGCCCTACCTGTTCATGAGCTGACCGTCCCGCTCCTCCTCAATGCCCCGCTCCATTTCTCCGGTTGCTCCACCATATCTGCCGGAGGCCTGCCGGTCGGAAAGAAAACCAGAAAAGATCAAAAAAGCCGGTAATACGATTCACGGCTTTTTTTTGTATTCTTTCACAAAGCATATCAGCAACAGCGGTTCCGCACCCGGAACCGGCAAGCACAAGTTCATGAAAAGAATCCCGCTCTTCACTGCCGCACTGCTCTGTATCGCCACACTTCTTCATGCGGTTTCCCTGCCGGCCTCGGCAAAATCCAGACCCTCCCCGAAGAAATGGCAGGCGCAGTATATTTTCAACCGCAAGGATTCCGGTATAGAAAAAGAGCTGAGCCGGATGACGCTGGAGGAAAAGGTCGGCCAGATGATTATAGCGCAGATCGAAAGCCGTTACAACAGCTCCGGAGATGCCGCTTACCTGCAGCTCCTGCGGCTGGTGCAGCAGGGCAAGGCAGGCGGCATCATGTTCATGAAAGGCGATGCGTTCAGCGCAGCCACGCTGGCGAACAACTTCCAGTCTGTGGCCGTGCGTCCGCTTCTGATGAGTGCCGATATGGAACGGGGGCTGGCAATGCGCCTTTCGGGAGCAACGGAGTTTCCCCCCAATATGGCCCTTGCTGCAACGGGTGACCCTGAACTGGCCTTCGCAATGGCAAAAGCCGTTGCCGCTGAAGCCCGGACCGCCGGAATTCACCAGAGTTACTCCCCGAACGTGGACCTCAACATCAATCCTGCCAATCCGGTCATCAACACCCGTTCGTTCGGCGACAATGTCCCGCTCGCCATAAGCATGAGCAATGCCATGATCGAAGGGCTGCAGACAAACGGCATCGCCGCGACGGCAAAACATTTTCCGGGGCACGGCGACGTCACCGTCGACAGCCACATTGCCCTCCCGGTACTCAACGCCGACCGCCAGCGGCTCTACGCCTATGAACTCAAACCGTTTCAGGCCGCAATCGAGCATGGGATCATCAGCATCATGACCGGCCACCTTGCCGTTCCGAAACTGACCGGCACCATGGAACCCGCATCGGTTTCGAAAACCATCGTCACCGGACTGCTGCGCAATGAACTCGGCTTTCAGGGGCTCATCATAACCGATGCCATGAACATGAAAGCGCTCTACAACGGCAACAACGTTCCGGAAATATCCGTCAAGGCCGTTCAGGCCGGAAACGATCTGCTCCTCTTCTCTCCCGATCCGGAACTCGCCCACGCAGCCATTGTCCGCGCGGTCCAGGAGGGCCAGATCCCCCAGGAGCAGATCGACGCGTCGGTAAGACGCATCCTCAGGGTGAAAAAGTGGCTCAGGATAGACGATCACCGGCTGGTCGATCTCAACCAGGTGCAAAGCCATATCAGTCCCGACGCACACCGCAAGCTTGCCGAAAAGATCACGTCCCGGGCAATCACCCTGGTGAAACAGGATCCCCGCCATCTGCCTCTGAAAAACAGCGGAACATCGGGACGACTGCTCAACATCATCCTTCAGGACAAGAGCAACCCGGAAACAGGCCGGGAATATGCCGAAGAGCTGAGCCGCTCGTTTTCGGCAAACACGGTGCGAATCGATCCGAAAACCGATTCGCTCACCTACAGAGGAACGCTGGCTGCCGCAGCAACCGCGGATGCTGTGGTCATTTCCTCCTATGTGCAGGTATTTTCCGGGTCGGGCACACTCAGACTCACGGAGCAGCAGCAGGAGTTCATCCATACGCTGATACGATCGCTTCCCGAATCGAAGCCGCTCGTCTTCATTTCGTTCGGCACGCCATACCTGATCGCCACCTTTCCTGAAATCAGAACCGCCGTCTGTACCTATTCCGCGAGCAGGGAGAGTGAAACCCAGGCCATACGGCTGCTCAGGGGCGAACTAAAGCCCCAGGGCCGTCTGCCTGTGTCGCTCTATGGCACAGCGCCCTGAAGGCGGCAAAACCCTTTGCATCAAGAAATAATTTCACTACAGACCATGGGAAAAACCGTTCGTGACGAATCCGCAGCAAGCGCCTACTGGGCGGCGGTCAATACCTTCTGCGCCCTCAAAGACGTTCATGTCGTTGCCGATGCTCCGGTAGGGTGCTACAATCTTGTCGGGGTTGCCGTGATGGACTATACCGACGCCATTCCCTACCTCGAGAACTTCACGCCCACCAGCCTTACCGAGCTTGAGATCTCGTCATCGGGAAGTGCGGAGGTCGTCCGGGATACGCTTTTCAAACTCGCCGGAAGCGACAAACAGCTCATTCTGGTATCGAGCGCCGAGAGTGAAATGATCGGCAGCGACCACGAACGCATGCTGAACATGCAGTTCCCCGGAGTCCGGTTCTTCCCCTCCGACTCTCTCGGACAGAATGAATGGCAGGGGCGCGACCGGGCGCTGCGGTGGCTGTTCGAACAGTTCGACGACGGAAAACCCGCTGACATCGAGAAAGGTACCGTAAGCATCATCGGACCAACCTACGGCTGCTTCAACAGCCCCTCAGACCTTGCTGAAACAAAACGGCTCATTTCCGGCGCCGGGGCCATAGTCCGCCATGTCTATCCTTTCGAAAGCTCTCTCGGCGATATTTCAGCCCTGAAAAATTCGGAGGTGATCGTGGTCATGTACCGGGAGTTCGGCAGCGATCTGGCCTCGCTGCTGCAGCGTCCGGTGCTTTACGCACCGTTCGGGATCGAGGAAACCCGACACTTCATTCTTGAAATCGGCCGACTGACCGGCAATGAGGACAGGGCAGCGGCATTTCTGCAGGAAGAAAAGCGTACAACCCTCAAACCGGTATGGGATCTCTGGCGCGGTCCGCAGTCGGAATGGTTCCCGACCGTCCGCTTCGGCGTGGTGGCCGGTAAAAGTTACGCACGGGGACTTGAAGCCTTTCTTTCCGGAGAAATGGGCATGCAGTGCCTCTTCAGCCGCGAAAGCGCTGAAACCGACAA
Source organism: Chlorobium sp. (assembly GCF_049593655.1). Classification (NCBI taxonomy): domain Bacteria; kingdom Pseudomonadati; phylum Chlorobiota; class Chlorobiia; order Chlorobiales; family Chlorobiaceae; genus Chlorobium; species Chlorobium sp. The sequence continues at coordinate 9,885 of NZ_JBAWHG010000033.1, read as the reverse complement.
TTCGCTCCTGCGCGACGAGATCATGGAAAAACAGCCGCAGTTCCTTTTCGGACGCATGGCGGATAAAATCTATCTTGCCGAACTCGATGCAAAAACCCGCTTCATTCCGGCGGGATTTCCCGGTCCTGTCGTTCGCAGAGCACTCGGCACACCCTTCATGGGCCACAGCGGAGCTGTCTGGCTCCTGCAGGAAATCGTCAATGCGCTCTACGATATGCTCTTCAACTTCCTGCCCATACAGAAGCGTACCGGAACGGACGAGCCCCCCCAGGCCAAAATGGCCTGGAGCAGCGAAGCAGAGACGCTGCTCAACGAAATGGTTAAAAAAGCCCCGTTCATCAGCCAGATATCGTTCGGACGCGAGCTGAAAAAGAGAGCAGAAAACCTGGCGCGAAAAACGGGAAACGAGATCGTCACTGCGGAACTGCTCCGGGGAATCAACTGATATTGTTTTTTTCAGATTTTATTCGTATAGTTAAAATCCGCTTAACGGAAACGGGGATTGCCGCGCATTATGACCGGCCAGCCCCCCCGTCCGTGTAGTTCTGACAAAAAGAGGCTGAAAAGATTTATCCCGCTCTCCTGCCGGGAGAGAACCCGCAGACGCAGTGGCTCAAGGCGCTGTTGTTGCGGCCTGACGAAACGACAAGAAACAGCATGTCTGACATACAGGAACAGAAGGCTCCGATAGCCATTACCCTGCCTGACGGGACGGTTCGCCCGTACCCCAGTGGCAGCACCGGTTTTGATATTGCCCTCTCCATCGGGCGAAGGCTCGCCGACGATGCCATCGCCATCATCCTCGACGGAAAAGCCGCAGATCTCAATGCACCGATCGAAAACGACGCACGGGTTGCGATCGTAACTTTCGACACACCCGAAGGGCGCGATATTTTCTGGCACAGTGCGAGCCATATCATGGCCCAGGCCATCGAGGAGCTCTTTCCCGGAAGCAGGTTCGGAGCCGGTCCTGCAACCGAACAGGGCTTCTATTACGACGTGGCATCCGAACACCGCTTCCGGGAGGACGACCTGCGGCTGATCGAAGTGAAAATGCTTGAAATCGGCAAACGGAATATCCGCATCGAGCGCGAGGAGATGCAACGCACCGATGCCGTCGCCTATTTCAAAAACGTGCGTAACGACCCCTACAAGGTTGAGATTCTCGAAGAGACCCTGAAGAACGTAGACAGGGTATCACTCTACCATCAGGGCGATTTCACCGACCTCTGCACCGGGCCTCATCTGCCTTCGACCTCGAAGCTCAAGGCCGTGCTCCTCTTCAACATCTCGTCCTCGTACTGGAGAGGCGATTCGTCGAGAGAGAACATGCAGAGAATTTACGGGATCGCATTCCCCTCGGAAAAGCTGCTCAAGGAGCATGTCGCACGCCTTGAAGAGGCCAAACGCAGGGACCACCGCAAACTCGGTTCGGAACTCGAGCTCTTCATGCTTTCACCGGAAATCGGCAGCGGGCTGCCGGTCTGGCTGCCGAAAGGGGCCATCATCCGCAGCGAACTGGAAGCGTTCCTGAAAGAGGAGCAGCGTAAACGCGGCTATCTGCCGGTTTACACCCCGCACATCGGAAATATCGAACTCTATAAACGCTCGGGACACTACCCGTATTACAGCGATTCGCAGTTCCCGCCGCTCACCTACCATGACGAGGACGGCCGGCAGGAGCAGTATCTGCTCAAGCCGATGAACTGCCCGCACCATCATCTCATCTACAGTTCGAAGCTGCGCAGCTACCGCGATCTGCCAATCCGCCTCACCGAGTTCGGCACGGTCTACCGTCACGAACAGTCGGGAGAACTCAACGGGCTTGTTCGGGCAAGGGGGTTCACGCAGGACGACTCGCACATCTACTGCCGTCCCGACCAGCTTGTCGATGAAATCTGCAATGCCATCGACCTGACGCAGTTTGTGTTCAGCACACTCGGCTTCTCCGAGGTACAGACACGCCTGTCCATGCACGACCCGGCCAACCGTGAAAAATATGGCGGCACTCCGGAAGTCTGGGAACAGGCGGAAAAAGACGTACGGGAAGCGGCGGACCGCATGGGCATCGACTACTTTATCGGCATAGGCGAAGCAAGCTTCTACGGCCCGAAAATAGACTTTATCGTGCGCGACGCGCTCGGGCGCAAGTGGCAGCTCGGAACCGTTCAGGTAGACTATGTCATGCCGGAACGCTTCGACCTGAGCTATATCGGCAGCGACGGTCAGAAGCACCGTCCGGTTGTCATCCACCGGGCTCCCTTCGGTTCGATGGAGCGCTTTATCGGCGTTCTCATCGAGCATACGGCCGGCAACTTCCCGCTCTGGCTGGCTCCCGTTCAGGCCGTAGTGCTGCCCATTGCCGAAGATGTTCACGACTATGCCGCAACCGTTCACGGCGCGCTGCTTGCCGCAGGAATACGTGCAGAAATCGATACCAGAAGTGAAAAAATCGGTAAAAAAATCCGCGAAGCAGAGATCGGAAAAATTCCATACATGGTTGTCGCCGGCCAGAAAGAACGCGAAAACGGCGAGGTTTCCCTGCGCCGCCACCGCCAGGGCGACATGGGAAGCTTTACCGTTTCCGGGCTTGTCGACATGCTCAGAAAGGAAATAACGGAACGAACCTGATTTTTTAAACCAACGCTGATCTCATGAAGAAACAGAAGACGACGACTCAGAAGCCGAAGCTCACCTACCGGGTCAACGAACAGATACGTGTTCCGGAAGTGCGTATCATCTTTCAGGACGGCACCCAGCAGGTCATGAAAACCCTGGACGCAAGACGTATGGCCGAAGATCGGAATCTTGACCTTATAGAGGTACAGCCCAATGCAGAGCCTCCGGTATGCAAACTGGACAATCTCGGCAAGCTTCTCTTCAAAATGGACAAACGGGAGAAGGACCTCAAGAAAAAGCAGAAGACCACAACGCTCAAGGAACTGCGCTTTCATCCCAATACCGACAAGCACGACTTCGATTTCAAGACCGCCCATCTCGAGGAGTTTCTGCGAAAAGGCAACCGGGTAAGGGCAACGATCGTCTTTCTCGGACGCTCGATCATCTACAAGGATAAGGGACTCGAACTGGCTGAACGCCTGACCGAACGCCTGAGCTGCGTGAGCAATCGCGATGGAGAACCGAAATTCGAAGGAAAGAAGCTCTTTGTCTACTTCGAGCCCGACAAAAAGAAAATTGATGCATTCGAACGGATAAAAGCTAAAACAAGCGCCCCGTCACCGGTACCTGCAGGTGCACCTGCACCCGAACAGAACGAGATACCGGAATAGACGAACTTTTTTTATAAAAACAAATGAGACAGTCATGCCTAAAATGAAATCACACCGCGGAGCATGCAAGCGATTCAAAGCTACCGCATCCGGAAAAATCAAGCGTGAACGAATGAACGGTTCACACAACCTTGAGAAGAAAAACAGAAAACGTACCCGCCGTCTGCACCAGTCAACCATACTTGACGGAACCAAGGAAAAGCAGATCAAGCGGATGATTCTTGCATAAATTGTCATAACCTTAATTTAGAGTAGCAATGCCTAAAGCAAATAATGCCGTTGCATCACGCGCACGGAGAAAAAGAGTTCTCAAGAAAGCAAAAGGCTTCTGGGGATCGCGTGGAAATATCCTGACCGTCGTCAAACACGCGGTCGATAAAGCCGAGCAGTACGCCTACCGCGACAGACGGGCGAAAAAACGCAACTTCCGTTCGCTCTGGATCATGCGCATCAACGCTGCCGCACGCCTGAACGGCACAACCTATTCGAAACTGGTAGACGCCATGAACAAGAAAAGCGTCGAGATCGACCGCAAGGTACTGGCTGAAATTGCCGTAAAGGACCCGGCGGCCTTCACCCAGATCGTCAAATCAGTCATCGGTTAAGCATTATCCCGCTTTCAATGGAAGAAGCCATTCGCAGTCTGCTGCACGAAATCAGTGACTTCGAGATCCTCAGCGATAAGGATCTCGAAGCATTCAGGATCAGATACACCGTCCGCAAAGGCCTTATCGCCGCTCTTTTCGGACAGCTCAAATCGGTGGCTCCTGAAGATAGACCGCGAATCGGACAGTTGCTCAATACGCTCAAGCAGAGCGCCGACCGGAAGGTTGCCGATGCCGATGCTGCACTTGCCTCAACGGCTGCCGGGAAGACGCCTGCGCTTGACCTGACCCTGCCGGGGAGACGGCATTTCACCGGCAGCGAGCATCCCGTCCAGAAGGTTCTGGGCGAAATGAAACAGATCTTTTCCGCAATGGGGTTCAGCATTGCAACCGGACCCGAGCTCGAGCTCGACCGGTACAATTTCGACATGCTGAACTTTCCTCCCGACCATCCGGCAAGGGACATGCAGGATACCTTTTTCGTCACCAGGGGAAACCCTGCGGGCGACGTGCTCCTGCGTACCCACACCTCGCCGGTACAGGTACGGGTCATGCTGGACAACCCTCCGCCCATCAGGGTGATATGCCCGGGAAAGGTTTACCGCAACGAAGCCATCAGCTCCCGCAGTTACTGCGTTTTCCATCAGCTCGAGGGGCTTTATATCGACAGGAACGTCTCGTTCGCCGACCTGAAAGCCACGATCTACTCCTTTGCCCGCCAGATGTTCGGCAAAGATGTCAGGCTCCGTTTCAGACCGAGCTTCTTCCCGTTTACCGAACCATCCGCGGAGGTCGATGTCACCTGCTATCTCTGCGGTGGCAAAGGGTGCCGGGTCTGCAAGAAATCGGGATGGCTTGAAATCATGGGCTGCGGCATGGTTCATCCCAACGTGATGCGCAACTGCGGTATCGACCCCGAAACATGGTCCGGTTACGCGTTCGGCATGGGAGTGGACAGAACCGTGCTGCTCCGTTACAAAATAGACGATATCCGGCTGCTCTTCGAAAACGATCTCCGCATGCTCAGTCAGTTCCCTGCATGAGAAGCGGCCGATGCCGGCGTTCAGCATACAAGAAAAAAAGCCTCCGGGAATATCTGTTCCGGGAGGCTTTTTCATTATACGTCCGAAGAGCTGCTTTCTTCCGTACTATTTGTCTTTAAGCTGCTTGGTCCAGGCTTCCATAGCCTCGTTGGCCGCAGGATTGGGCGCCTCAAGAAAGGTTATGACAAAGGAGTTTTCGAGTTCGGTTACACCGATCGATCGGGGACGCACGGCAAGCACTCCCGGGTGTGGAATCTCTTTTCCGAAACAGAACATAATATTCTTCGCATCCCTGATACCGGGAGCGATCACACCTTCGGGCAGGGAAGAGGTATGCGCGAAATGGTCGAACACGCCGATGTACTTAATAACCGGATTAGCATCGATTTTCTCCTTGAAACGGGCAAGAATAGCATCGACACTGCGGCAGCTTGTTTCGGTCTTGCCAAGCTCGAGCGTGTAGATGGGGTATTTCTCCTGCAAAAGCGTCTGGATCATAGCGACTCCCCCTTTTTTGGTTCAATGGTACTGCTGCTGGACCCGGCATACCGACCTGCGGTTATACCGTAATAGGTATTCTACAGCGCGAATAAGGAATTTCCAAAGCCGGCACCATAAAAAAAGCTCCATGCGAGAAGATCGTCATGGAGCTTTTTACTGGTAATAACAGGGCTTGATCGTCGATCAGGAACCCGCCGCTTCGGCCTCGACTTCAAAGGTGACCTTCACGGTAACATCCATAAAGAGCTTGGCTTCGGCCTCGTATTTGCCGAGAGCTTTCACCGGAGCTTCGAGGGTGATTTTCCTGCGGTCGATATCGACGCCCTCGGCTTTCAGCGCCTCGGCAATATCGGCGGAAGTCACGGTGCCGAACAGCTTGCCCGACTCGCCGGCCCTTGCCGAAACCTTGAGGATCATCTGCTCGATCTTCTGGGCAAGATCGCGGGCGTTTTTACGCTGCAGCTCGATTTTCTTCGCCTGCTGTTTTTTTTCTGTTTCAAGCGCTTTGAGCGTTCCTTCCGTCGCTCTTATAGCCATTCCTTGCGGGATCAGGTAGTTGTTCGCATAACCGTTTTTTACAGCAACAACGTCGCCTGCATCACCAAGGGCAGCCACATCTTTTCTTAAAATGACTTTCACTGCTTAGCTTCCTTGTTTCAATAGATTGCAAAATTGTTTATTTGTACTCGTCGGCAACATAGGGAATCACCGCCAGGAACCTTGCCCACTTCACGGAGTGCGTAAGCAGATTCTGCTCCTTTGCGGAAAGCCCTGTGATGCGCCGGGGAATGATTTTCCCCTGATCGTTGATGAAGCGCTTCAGTTTGCGCTCATCGCGATAATCGAAAAAAACAACCTGGTTTTTCGATACTTTCTTTTTGGAAGCCAAAGCGTTTCCTAACGATTTGTTTCCCATTTGCTGAGTGGGTTTCTGTCTCATAAGTGGTTCTTCACAAAATTGTTCTGGTCAATCCTCCTCAATCGGAAGAAAGATATTTGTATTCGTAGATATGACCCGGATCGTCATCGCCGAGTTCTTCATGATGGATATCGTGGCAGTCATCCTCGATAAAGCCCTCTTCATCCTCTTCACCGTTCCTCTTGCGCTTGTTGAGGAACTGGATTCTTCTGGCCTTGATCTCGACGACCGTTCTCGACGATCCGTCCTGTGCTTTCCATGTCCGGCTCTGCAGTTCGCCGTCAACCAGCACTGCAGAACTTTTCTTCAGGTTGTCACGGCAGCTTTCGGCAAGCTTGTTCCATGCAACGACACCAACGTAGCAGACATCTTCCTGCCACTGGTGATTGCTGTCACGAAACCTTCTGTTGCAAGCGATTGAAAAATTAACGACAGGAGTTCCACCTGAATTAGTCTGCCTGAAAACAGGGTCTTTGGTCAGGTTGCCCGCGATAATAACACTGTTGATTTCAGGCATTTTTAATTCAGCCATAGCATCTTCTCCGTTTTAATCTCGATTGAAATCAATCCACGCCTGCATTTCCACTGAACCTTGCCATCATTTCGCATCTTTGCCGGGCTCTTCCGCTTCCGAGGCCGCGGTGTCTTCCGGACTGCCGATCACAACACTGTACTTTTCAACCCTCTTGCGCATTTCAAGAAGTGCGCCGGTCAGGTGGATAATGAGATAACGGAGGAGATCCTCTTCATAGCGGAGCACCTTCTCGATTTCCGCTATAACCGGAGCTGCAGCGGTAAATTCGATGTGGGCATAATAACCGATGGTTTTCTTGCGGATCGGGTATGCCATTTTTCTTCTGCCGATTTCGAGAACACTCTTGATGTCCCCTCCCTTTCCGGCAATGACCTTCTGCACCATGTCCATTGCGGCGGCAATGGCTTCGTCCTGAAGCCCTCCGTCAACAATGACCGTGCATTCATAGAGTTTTGTTGTTTCCATAGCGCAATAGCTGATAAGTTGAACGTCGTCAGTTGCTTGCCTGTGGCGGGAGTCGGGTATTGCGCGCGCCGTTCCCCTCGGATTTGCCGCATGAGAGCACACGGTAAACACCACCTGCAAATTTGAACCTTAAAGGTAAGGCTTTCGCTCCACTTTTCCAACCATCAAAATCATGCGGAAACGGGTTGTTTCCGATGGTCTGAACCGTGGCAACGCGCAGGGTTTCATTGAGAGGGCGGACTCTATTGCGGCACCCTTTCGGAACCCCTCATCGGGTGGCGGCAATATCCAGCTCCAGCAAAACAGGGGCGTGATCGGAGCTTTTTTCCTCCCGATCGACCGATACCGCGCTTACCCTTCTGCACAGCTCCGAAGAGAGGTAGAAACAATCGATCCGCCATCCCAGATTCCGCTCGCGGGCCTGCCTCCAGTAAGGCCACCAGGTGAAGAGGTCGTTTGCCTCCGGATTGCGCTCCCGCATGATATCGCAAAGCCCGCCTGCGATCTGCCGGTCGATGGCGGACCGCTCCTCCGGCCTCAGACCCACGGCTCCCGGCTTGTTCTGCGAACGGTGCACGTCGATGTCGCGGTGAGCGACATTCATATCGCCGGCTATGATGACCTGCTTTCCCGATGCGAGCAGCTCCGCGGCATACGCCCGGAGCGCGTCAAGGTAGTCGAGTTTTATCCGGTAGTGCTCCAGGCTCTCCCCCCTGGGAACATAGGTGCCGATAAGGGAAAAAAACGGCGTATGGAGCACAATGGTGCGGTTTTCAAGATCGAAAGAGGGGATCTCCCTGCTGACAGCGCCGGAAGCCAGTGAATCTCTGACCAGCATGCCGGTTCCGCTGTACCCCTTTCGGATCGTCGAGCCGTTCCAGAATTTGCCATAACCCTCCAGACCGCTGATTTCGGAAGGAACCTCCGCTTCGGAAGCCTTGACCTCCTGGAGCACGACAATATCCGGCTCACGACTCAGTACCCACGCCTGAAGCGACTCTTTGCGGGCACGGATGCCGTTGATGTTCCACGACGCTATTTTCATGGCCTATACTGTCCTGAAATAATCGAGAATCGACGAGGCGACAGCCTCCGCCTTCACATCGTTCATGCACCGGAAATGACCTTCGGGACATCTGTCGCGGCCGATATGCGAACATGGCCGGCACCGGAGGCCGTGAACCTCGAACAGTTCGAACGGCGCCCGATAGGGAAGAAAACCGAACGCCGGAACCGACGAGCCGAACAGCACGAACAGTTTTTTTCCGAACGCCGACGCCATATGCATCAGCCCGGTATCGTTGCAGAGCGCACCGTCGGAACTTTCCAGCACGGCCGCACTCTGCATGAGCGTGCAGGCGCCGGAAAGATCGACAACCCGAGGGTGAAACCGTTCAGGAAGGGCCTGCAGGATGGCCTGGGCATAGGGAGCATCGTCCGCTCCGCCCAGAAGAACCGCCTGCACCGGCATGGCATCGAACAGCGCTGCAAGAATGGCGGCAAAACCGGCCGGAGGATACCGCTTGGAAGCATGCATGGCTCCGAAACAGACGGCGAGTCGAAGCCCTGCTGCGTCCGGCAGGTCGCGCGCAAAGGCCCGGTCTGCCGACGAAAGGTGGAGCTCACAGCCCCGGCCGTCGGCTTCCACCCCGAAATCAGCAAGCGAATCACGGTAACGGTCGACAACGGACCGATACGGGCCGGTAAGATCGATACGGGCCTTTACGAGCAGCCATTTCTTCCAGTTCCGCTTCCTGTACCTGACCACGTTCCTGGCCTGGAGATTCCGGACAAGCGCCCGCGAACGGTGATTGTTCTGAAGATCGATCACCAGATCATAAGAACCTGAAGGCGGCGATTCGGGAGTATACAGAGCGTGCAGAGCGGGGTTTCCCTTCAGAAGCGCAGTAAAAGGGCTTTTGGTGCAATAGTCGATCCGGGCAGCAGGAAAAGCCGCCGCCACTTCGCGCAGGAGCGGTGTGGTGAGGATGATGTCGCCGATCGAACTCAGCCGTATCACCAGTATCGTTGTAACCGCCCTCATATCCATTTACGACCAGAACTCCCACCACGCCCTGTAGGCCGGCTTTTCAGCCGGTTTCGGCACATTCCGGAGCACGGAAAGCCGCCGTTCGATCTCCCGGAGCATCTCCTCCCTGCCCGGCAGTTCCCCCTTGCGTTCGGCAATCATCTCTCCGGCGATCCTTAACCCTTTTGCGGCCTCTTCCGGAGAACCGGTTTCCTGCAGGGCAACTGCGCGGCTGAACACAACGGCGATCCACCCCTTCCCCTCGTTCTGCTGCAATTCGCCCCTCCGGCTGAAGTAGCGAAGCGCGCGCTCCGCGGACTGCAGACACTCGCTGTACGCCCCGAGCCCCGCCTCTGCGGATGCAAGCGCAGCATGGCAGAGACCTTCGAACCCCTCATGGTCGAAGGCTTCTTCAGGCGGCATGGTTCGCGAAATCTCCATGGCTTTCCTGGATTCGGCTGCAGCTTCGGCATACATGCCGTCCTGCAGTTTCTTCTG